>JAGUYQ010000068.1 GCA_020061285.1 Betaproteobacteria bacterium | reverse complement strand
GCGGTGATTCCCGACCTGCTTTCGCCGACGGAATTTCTCGAAGTGGAGGGGGAGACCTCCGGCGCCACCGACGACGCCTTGCGCTTCATCAACGCAAGCCCGGTGCGGGCGAAGGTGGAGGGCTTCACCGACGGCATGCAGGCAAGCGGTTCCGGCAAGCTGGCCCTGCATTTGCACATGCCTTTGCGCCACATCGACACCAGCACCGTGAGCGGCCGCTACCAATTCATGAACAACCGCATCGTCGGGGACGCCATCCCCACCCTCGACCAAGTGAACGGCACCCTGGAGTTCAGCGAGTCCCACGTCAAGGCGCAGAACGTCTTGGCACAAATCCTCGGCGGCCCGGCGACGATCAACGCCGCCAGCGAGGAAGGCGGGGGCGTGCAGATTTCCGCCTCGGGCCGGATGATGGCCGCCGGTTTGCAAAAGATGCTGCCCGGCAGCCTGGGCCGTTCCCTGAGCGGCACGGCGGACTGGAAGGCGATGGTGCGGATGCAGAAAAAAGCGGCGGACGTGGTGGTGGAGTCCAACCTGGTGGGGTTGGGGTCGAGCCTGCCCTATCCGTTCGCCAAGCGGGCCAAGGACGCTATACCGCTGCGGCTGGAAAAGAAGATGGCCGGGGAACGGCGCGACCTGGTCACGTTCGGCTACGGCAGCCTGGTTTCGGCCCAGGTTCTGCGCCAGGAAAGCGGCGGCAAGATGCAGGTGGAGCGGGGCATGATCGGCCTGGGCCGACCGGCCTCCCTGCCGCCCTTGGGCGGTTTGTGGCTGAATGCCGCCCTAGATTCCCTCAACGTGGATAGTTGGAAGGATTTGCTCGCCGGCGGCAAGGACGACGCATCGACGCCGCCCCTGGCCGGGGTGATACTGAACCTGAACAAAGCCACCTTGTTCGACCGCGAATTTCACGACATTCGCCTCAATGGGCGCGCCCAAGGCAAGGTCTGGAGCGCCAACCTCCAATCCCAGGAAGTTTCCGGCGAGGTGCGCTGGGATCCCCAGGGGCGGGGCCGGTTCACCGCGCGCTTGAAGAGCCTGGTCATTCCTCCCGCCATGCCCTCCCTGCGGGACGCGCCGCCCAAACAGGCCGAAGGGGCTCGGGAGTTGCCGACCCTGGACGTGATCGCCGATGGGGTGGAGATCAAGCGGAAAAAACTTGGCCGCTTGGAAGTCCTGGCCGCCTACGACAGCGGCGCGACTTCCTCTCTCCAGGATGACGCCTGGGTGGTGGACCGCTTCCGTCTCGGCAACAGCGATTACACCCTGGAGGCAAAAGGCCGCTGGTTGAACTGGATGCGTTCGCCCCAGACCCAGATGAATTTCAAGCTGGACGTGTCCAATATCGGGCATTTCCTGACCCTGGTCGGCTACCCGGACATGATCAGCCGGGGGGAGGCGAAACTGACCGGCCACCTGTCCTGGGCGGGGGGGCCGAAGGACATCGACCTGCCCTCCCTCACGGGCAACCTGGAACTTGATGCCCACAACGGCCAGTTCCTCAAGGTCGACCCGGGCATCGGCAAGCTGATCGGCATTCTCAGCTTGCAGTCGATTCCGCGCCGCATCACCCTGGATTTCCGCGATGTGTTCAGCGAGGGATTCGCCTTCGACACCATTGCCGGAACCCTGGATGTTAACCGTGGGGTGATGACCAGCAAGGATTTCAGGATGGACGGCCCCGCCGCCAAGGTGGGCATCAGCGGCCAGACCGACCTGGCCAACGAAACCCAGGATTTGCAGGTGGTGATTGTGCCCCAGTTGGGGGACAGCGTGTCGGTGGCGGGGGCCTTTCTCGGCGGGCCGGTAGTGGGCATCACCTCCTTGCTGGTGCAAAAGGTGCTCAAGGACCCGCTGGGCCAGATCATTTCCTACCGCTACGCCATCGGCGGAACCTGGACCAATCCCAAGGTTACCAAACTGGGGGTCCAGACACAGAAACGGGATGGCGAAGGATGAGCTTGCCCGCAAGGGCCGCCGGCGCGATAGAATGACGGCTGGGAACGGGATGGAGTCCCGGCACGCATTCAAGGATGGGGAGTGGAAATTAGAATGACCGCAAAAAGCAGTTTCGCGAAAATGAAAACCCGCAGCGCCGCCGAGGCCAAGGTAAAAGCCGCTCCCGGTTTATGCCGGGTGGCGTGCATCCAGATGGCTTCCGGCCCCAGCGTGGCGGGCAACCTGGAGGAATCCGGCCGCCTGGTGGAGCAGGCGGCGAAACAAGGGGCGAACCTGGTGGTGTTGCCGGAGAATTTTGCCATCATCGGCCTGCGCGAAACCGATAAGGTGGCCATCTGCGAAGAGGAGGGCAAGGGCCCGATCCAGAAGTTTCTCGCCGCCACCGCCAAGAGGCACAAGATTTGGCTGGTGGGCGGCTCCGTGCCCATGGCCGCCACGACCCCAGGCAAGGTGCGCAACAGCTGCCTGGTGTACGACGACAAGGGCAAGCTGTCCGCCCGCTACGACAAGATACATCTGTTCGGGCTCGACCTCGGCAACGAGCACTACCGCGAGGAGGACACCATCGAGCCGGGTGACCAGGTGGTGACGGTGGAGACTCCCTTCGGCAAGGTGGGCCTGTCGATATGCTACGACCTGCGCTTTCCGGAACTGTACCGGGCGATGGGGGAGGTGGACTTGATCCTGATTCCATCCGCCTTTACCGAAACCACGGGCAAGGCCCATTGGGAAACCCTGATCCGCGCACGGGCGATCGAGAACTTGGCCTACGTGCTTGCGCCGGCCCAGGGCGGCTACCACATCAACGGCCGGGAAACCCACGGCCACAGCATGATCGTGGACCCCTGGGGAGTAATGCTGGATGAACTTCCCCGCGGTTCCGGCGTGGTGATCGCCAACATCAACCGCAACTACCAGGCTTCCCTGCGCAAGAGCCTGCCCGCCTTGCAGCACCGTACCATCCATCGGTGCTGATTCTTTCCTTCGTCCGGGTAGCTGAACCAAACCGCCACGGACGGTCCAATTTCTGGAATGGCCATGACCGACGAAATCCTCATCCCCAATAACGAAACCCTCCTCGAAACGGCGCGGGATTGCCTCCTGGTGCCCCATCACCTGGATACCCAGCAGCTTTCCGGCGTGCTCGACCGCATCATGACCCGGCAGGTGGATTATGCCGACCTCTATTTCCAGTACACCCGCGCCGAAAGCTGGAGCCTGGAGGAGGGCATCGTCAAGGCGGGCAGTTTCAACATCGACCAGGGGGTGGGGGTGCGCGCCGTGGCGGGGGAAAAAACCGCCTTTGCCTACAGCGACGACATCAGCCTGCCCGCCTTGGCCCAGGCCGCCGAGGCCACCCGCGCCATCGCCGCCCAGGGAGGCGACCGCAAGCGCCACCAAGTGGAAAGCGTCAACGCCACCTCGCTTTACCTGCCCCATGATCCCATCGCCAGCCTGAAGGATGCGGACAAGGTAGCCCTGCTGGAAAAACTGGAGCGCCGTGCCCGCAGCCTGGACCCCCGCATCACCCAGGTGATGGCCTACCTGGCGGCGGAGTACGACGTGGTGCTGGTGGCCCGCAGCGACGGCCACCTCGCCGCCGACGTGCGCCCCCTGGTCCGCCTCTCCCTGCAAGTGATCGCCGAGCAGGACGGCAAGCGGGAGCAGGGCAGCGCCGGTGGCGGCGGACGTTTCGATTACGCTTACTTCACCGATGCGGTGATCGAGGATTACGCGGAGAAAGCCGTGCACCAAGCCCTCATCAACCTCAACGCCAAGCCGGCACCGGCCGGTTCCATGACCGTGGTGCTGGGCGCCGGTTGGCCCGGTATCCTGCTTCACGAAGCCATCGGCCACGGCCTCGAGGGCGACTTCAACCGCAAGGGCAGCTCCGCCTTTTCAGGCCGCATCGGCGAGCGGGTGGCGGCCAGCGGCGTGACCGTGGTGGACGACGGCACCCTCGCCCGCCGGCGCGGTTCCTTGACGGTGGACGACGAGGGCAATCCTACCCAGAGCACGGTGCTGATCGAGAACGGTGTGCTTCGCGGCTACATGCAGGACAGCCTGAACGCACGCCTGATGGGCATGGCCGTCACCGGCAACGCCCGGCGCGAATCCTACGCCCACCTGCCCATGCCGCGCATGACCAACACCTATATGCTGAACGGCGACAAGGACCCGGCGGAAATCATCGCCTCGGTGAAACGCGGCCTGTACGCGGTGAACTTCGGCGGCGGCCAAGTGGACATCACCAGCGGCAAGTTCGTGTTTTCCGCCGCCGAGGCGTACATGATCGAGGACGGCAAGATCGGTTACCCGGTGAAGGGCGCCACCCTGATCGGCAACGGCCCCGACGTGCTGACGCGGGTGTCCATGATCGGCAACGACATGGCCCTCGACCCCGGCGTCGGCACCTGCGGCAAGGAAGGGCAGAGCGTGCCCGTGGGCGTGGGACAGCCTACCTTGCGCATCGACGGGTTGACGGTGGGCGGAACGGCCTGATTTTCCCTGCCGCGAAGGGGCTGCAAGCAGGAAGCGAGTGAAAGGAAAATTTCATTTTCTTTTGAAGAAAATGTGCTTTAATTCACCTGGCATGCCTCTGAGAGCTACCTGCAAAGCCACATATCGCGCAGGTTCTGGAGGGAGAACCTGGTTATTGTGAGTTTAAGGAGAAATTCATGGCTGAGTCGAAAACTGGTACCACTACAAAGAAAGCCCCGATTGCCGCCAAGGCGGCAACGCCGGCTGCAGGGGTTGCGAAAACCACCGCCAAGCCGGCGGCGAAAAAGGCTCCGGCAAGGACGCCCGGAACCAAGGCGGTGGCAACAAAGCCCAAGGCCGCCAAGCTGAAGGTGACCCCCGAACAGCGCCACTTCATGATCGCCGAAGCGGCCTATTTCCGCGCCGAGCGCCGCGGTTTCGAGGGCGGCTACGAATGGCAGGACTGGATGGATGCCGAGGCGGAGATCGAGCGCATGCGATCCCGGGGGACGTGGACCAAGGACGAGCTGGTCGAGCTTTTCAACCGGATGATTCCGGAGTTCCGGCATAAGGAAACCGGAAAATACCTTGATCAGAAGATGTGAATTTAGCCACAGACACACACGGACCCACACTGACAGAAGAATTTTT
>JAGUYQ010000322.1 GCA_020061285.1 Betaproteobacteria bacterium | reverse complement strand
GATCAGCTCCAGGGCGGCGTGTCCGCTGTGGGCGATGCGCACTTGATGGCCCTCCATTTCCAGCAGCATCGCGGTACTGTCCGCCACGGAGGGTTCGTCATCCACCACCAGCACCCTGACGGCCGGCGCGATTCGCGCTTCGGAGCACGCGCCGTGCCCGATGGCGGAACAAGAAGCCGGCTGAAGGGGGAGCCGGACGGTGAAAGTGGACCCCAGCCCGGAACCGGGGCTATGGGCCTCCACCCGGCCACCGTGCATTTCAACCAAGCGCCGCACCAGGGTCAGACCGATTCCCAAGCCGCCTTGGGCCCGGTCAAGAGTGCGCTCCCCTTGCAGGAACAACTCGAACACATGGGGCAGCAGTTCCGGAGGGATTCCCATACCGTTGTCCTTCACTCGAATCTCGATTTCCCGCCCTTCCACCCCTGCGTCAAATTCGATCCTCCCGCCGTCCGGCGTGTATTTAGCGGCATTGTCCAGCAGGTTGAGCAATACCTGGGACAGGCGCACCGGGTCCGCCTCCAGCCACACCGGCTCGCGCGGAAACCCAACGGCAAGCCGGTGCTTCTTGCCCTCGACCAGGGGCCTGGCTGTTTCCAGCACCCTGTCCACCAGCGCGGCGAGGTCCACCCGTTCGGTCTGGAGGCTGATCTTCCCCCGCACGATGCGGGAAACATCCAGCAAGTCGTCCACCAGATGGGTGAGATGGGCCACTTGGCCCTCAATAATCGCCTGGGCCCATTTGACCTTGGGTTCTGCCAGTCCCAGCCGTCCCAGGACATGGGTGGCGTTACGAATGGGCGCGAGGGGATTGCGCAGTTCGTGGGCCAGCATGGCAAGGAACTCGTCCTTGCGCCGGTCCGCTTCCCGCAGGGCCTCCTCGGCCCGTTTACGATTGGTCGTGTCGATCAGGGAAAACACCAGCCCCTCAACCCGGCCGGCCGCGTCCCGGACCGGCATGAGACTCCAATCCCAGTAGGTCACCCCTCTTTCCGGCTGATCGGGAAAGACGAAGGGCTTGTCGTGATAAAACACCGGTTCGCCGGTGTCGCGCACCTGGGCAAAGATCGCCTCGTTCTCCTCATGGGGGTAAAGGGCGAAATGATTCTTCCCGGCCATTTCCTCAGGGGTATAGCCGCAAGTCTTGGCATAGGCATCGTTGACCCGCACGAAATTGAAATCCCGGTCCAGGAATACGAGGTAGGCGTTTATGGCGCCGTTCATCACCGACTGAAGCAGGTTTCGCTCCCGTTCCAGAGCCATCCAGGACTTTTTGGCAGCCTCCTCCCCCCGGTAATCTCCAGCGGCAACATCCCCTACTCCCGTCAGCAATATGCCATTGACCCGCACCAAACGGCCCTGGCCGTCGAAGGCTCCCCACCCCCGCTCCACCAGCAAGTCCGCCCCTAGGCGCAGCATGGCAACGTAGGTAGGGGAGTCGGGCGTAAGCCCTTCCCGCAACAGCATAAGATTTTCACCCTCATGGGGGCTGAAAAAGTCGAGAAAAGCACTGCCGGTGGTTGGGGCGACACCGCCGAACAGCCCGGCATAGCCGGGGCATCCCAGGAGGACGTCGGATTTTGCGTCCCATTCAAAAAAAGCGGTCCGGCTGGCATCTCCGACGGAAAAGGCACGGGCGTCGAATCGGCGATCGTTCATGATTTATCCTTATGGGCGCGTAACCGGTTCGCAATGGCCGGCATCGGCTGAGTTGTTGTTATTGGCCGATAATATTCCCATGATCTCCACGTAAAAACAAAAAACCCGGCCAGGGCCGGGTTTTTCGCTGCCGCCGAGCGCCGGTCAGGCGTCGCGCATCATCATGTAATACTGAATCTTCATGGTCACCGCCGCGCCGGTCACGATGGCCACGAAAGCGATGAAGGACCCCAGGGACAGGGTGGAGACGCCGGTAATGCCCTGGCCGATGGTACAGCCCATGGCCGTCACGCCGCCGAAGCCCATCAGGGTCGCGCCGATGATGTGGCGGAACATATCCTGGGGAGAAGTAAAGCCCTCCCAGCGGAAGGACTTGGTCATCAAGGCGTAGGCGAAGGAGCCGATACCGGTGCCGAAGACGGTGGCGATACCGAAGGTGACCACGGTATTGACGTCGGTCCAGTAGGCCCACAGGTCCATGGTGTAGGACACGGGGGCGACGAAGGACATGGATTCGGCCAGGTGGGAGTTGGTGCCGAAGAAGGTCATCTCCAGGGTGTCCGGGTTCTCGCCGAAGCCGATCTTGCCGGTGACGTACCAGCCGGCGGTGACGATGGCGCCGATCACCAGGCCCGCCAGGACGTTGTCCAGATGGCTGCGGAATTCCTTGTCCTTGAAGCAGAAGATCAGGATGCCGCCGGCGATCACCGCGGTGATGGCGATGTGCAGGGTCTTGTGGTCGAGGCCGAAAAGGCCTTCCGCCAGATAGGGGATGGTCTGGCTGCCGCCGAAATTGTGGGTCACGGGGGCGGCCTGCAAGTAGCCGACGCGGAAAGCGCCGAAAATACCCTTCAGGGTCACCAGGGCTGAGTAGCCGAGGAAGAGGAACACCACCACGGACTTCAGGTTGCCGCCGCCCACCCGCACCAGGGTCTTGTTGGCGCAGCCGGAGGCCAGGGTCATGCCGACGCCGAAGCACAGGCCGCCGATGATATAGGCCAGCCAAGTAAAGCTGGGGGTGGTGTAGATGGTCTTGGTAAGGTCCAGGTAACCCATCAGCACCAGGGCGTTGGTGCCGATCATGGCGATGGCGATGGCCAGCAGCCAGGCGCGCATGCGGCCCCAGTCGCTCATGTTCACCACGTCGGACACCGCGCCCATGGTGCAGAAATTGGTCTTGTTGGCCACGAAACCCAGCACGAAGGCCAGGGCGAATCCCAGCCAGACAACCAGGCTGGTGGTGTTGCTCGCTACGTCTTCCATGTATTCCTCCTCCTCAATCCTCGTAATTTTGAAACCGCAATCACGCCATTCTAATTGCAAGCCCCCCCGATCTCAACAAGGATTTTACAATTAACCCAATAGAATTATAATGTTAGTACATTCGTACTAAGCTGCCTCCACCCGCGGCGAGCCGGCGAAGGCGGAGGGTGGCGCAAAACCTGTTATCCTAAACGGCGTCACCCCACCCCCAAGCATTCCGGCGTCGCCCATGTACCACGATTTCTTCGGCCTCAGCGAACCTC
>JAGUYQ010000087.1 GCA_020061285.1 Betaproteobacteria bacterium | reverse complement strand
CGTTGACCACGATGCGGAACCAGTCCTCCCGCAGGAAATAGACGATCAGGTCGTCCAGCACCCCGCCGTCCTCCTTCAGCAGGCAGGAATAGAGCGCCTTGCCGGAGAGGGTGAGTTTGTCCACGTTGTTGGCCAGCAGGCCGCGGAGGAAATCCCGCGCCCCGGCGCCCTCCACGTCCACCACCCGCATGTGGGAAACGTCGAACATGCCGGCGTCCCGCCGTACCTGGTGGTCCTCCTCCAGTTGGGAGCCGTAGTGCAGGGGCATGTCCCAGCCGCCGAAATCCACCATTTTCGCGCCCATGGCGCGGTGGACGGCGTTGAGGGGAGTCTGTTGCAACATGGCGTTCCTTCCGCTTTCTGTAGCGCTAAAACAAAAAAGGGGTGAAGCCGGCTGTGACCGGCTTCACCCCTCTGTCCTTGGTACCTGAGAGATTACCGCGGCGTCCGCGGCGTGCCCCTTCGGTGGGCGGTCGAACCGCCGGCTCTCCAGAGTCGCCAATCCCGGGAAGTATCTGTGCCTGAGCGATTTCGGGCGATTGCGCCTTCGGCGTCGCAGTCATTCTGCGTCCTCTCCCCCCCAGGGTATTAGGCTGGCGAAACTATACCGCTCGGATCGGGGAAAGGCAACTCGCTCAGTCGGCCTTGGGATAGAACAGATAAAGCCGGTAACCCACCGGCTGGAGCTCGCTTACCTGGAGGTTGAGCTTGATCGCCACCTCCCCCGGGCCGGCGATGCCCGCCGCCGCGTCCTTGCCCTTGGGCAGGTATTCGGCGGGGACGAACACCCGCCGCAGCAAGGCCTGGTCGGCGGCGTCGGTGAGGGTCAATTCCAGCAGGGGATATTCCTGGGGCACCGGGGCGCGGCTGCGCAGGACGGCGTTCAGGACCAGGACGCTGGGACGCAGGGGGTCGGCCTGGAGATCGGAATTGTCGATGCCCAGCAGTTCGATGTGGCGCGGCAGCCCCACCCGGCATTGCAGGATGCCGCACATCTGGAGCAGCAGGGGCCTGGCCGCCGGGGCCCGCGCCGCGATCTCGGCCCGATAAACGTACAGGGACTGCGCCGTAAGGGCCGAGGCCAGGACCACGCCGCCCAGCCCCCACAGCCAGCCGAGGCGGCGGCGGGGTTTTTCCTCTTTCGGCGGTTCCGCCGTTTCTTCCTCGGCGGAAGCCTCCTGGGCAGGCGCCGCCTCGGCGATCTCTGCCGCCGCTTCGGCGGAGGGCTCCGCCCCAAGAGAAACCGCTTCCGCCACCTCCGCCGGCGCCTCTATCGCTTCCGGTTCTTCCCCCGCTTCGCCGGCTACCGCCTCGGGCAAAACCGGCTCTTCCTCTGGAATGGGTTGGACGCCCGCCTCCCCGGTGTCGGCCACCGCCTCTTCCTCGTCGGGAGGCGGGAGGCCTGCCGGCGCTTCGATGGTGATTTCCTCGACCAGGATTTCCTGCGTTTCCGCTTCCGGCACGGTAATCTCGGCCTCGGTCTTCAGGCTGAGGGTGGCGTTGAACACCCGCTGGCATTTGCCGCAGCGCACTTCGCCCTGGTGGGCGTCCAATTGCTCCTGGCCGACACGGAAGATGGTGCCGCAGTGGGGGCAGGTGGTGAGCCAACTCACGCCGCTTCCTTCCTTGCGCCGGAGAGGCATACCCAGCCCTCGTCCTCGCGCCGGGTGTCGATGTCGAACCATTGGCCGTACACCGCCGCCACCTCGTCGGCCTGGGTGGAAAGAATGCCCGACAGGACGATGCGCCCGCCGGGACGGACGCTGCCCGCCAACATCGGCGCCAGGACCTTGAGGGGGTTGGTGAGGATATTGGCCACCACCACGTCGGCCAGGAAGGACGGCGCCTCGTTGGGCAGGTAGAACTCCCCCACGACCCGGTTGAGTTCCGCGTTCTGCTTCGCCGACAGTACCGCCTGGGGGTCGATATCCACCCCCACGGTGCGCCCGGCGCCGAGCTTGAGGGCGGCGATGGCGAGGATGCCCGAGCCGCAGCCGTAATCCAGCACCGTCTCGCCGCCCTTGAGGTTGCCGTCGAGCCATTGCAGGCACAGGCGGGTGGTGGGGTGGCTGCCGGTGCCGAAGGCCAGGCCGGGGTCGAGGGCGATGTTGATGGCGGCCGGGTCGGGGGATTCGTGCCAAGTGGGCACGATCCACAAGCGGTGGGTAATGGGGATGGGGTCGAACTGGGACTGAGTGAGGCGCACCCAGTCGGCCTCCTCCAGGGGTTCCACGGACCACCGCCCCGCCAAATCGAGACCGGCGACCACGGCGGCTTGCGCCATCAGGGCAGGGATATCGGCGTCCTCGTCGAAGAGGGCGCTGACCACGCTGCGGTTCCACACCCCCGGCGGCTCTTCCCCCGGTTCGCCGAAAATCGGCTGTTCCTGCTCGGTGCCCGCGTCGGCGTCCTCGATGCTCGCCGACAGGGCGCCTAGGTCGAGCAGAACGTCGCTCAGGCGTTCGGCGGCGGCGTCACTGGTTTCGACCTTCAGGGATTGCCACGCCATGGGCCGCCTCCCGTCAGGATTTCGCCGCTTCCCGCAGCTTTTTCAGCTCGGCAAGCTTGTGCTCCAGGTAGTGGATGCTGCACCCGCCCTGGACGAAATTGGCGTCGGTGAGCAAATCCTGGTGCAGGGGGATGTTGGTTTCGATGCCGGCTACGATCATCTCCGACAGGGCGATGCGCATCCGCGCCATGGCCTGCTGGCGAGTGTCGCCGTAGGCGATGACCTTGCCGATCATGGAGTCGTAATGGGACGGCACCAGGTAGTTCTGGTAAACGTGGGAGTCCACCCGGATACCGGGTCCGCCGGGGGCGTGGTACTGGCTGATCCGTCCCGGAGAGGGAATCAGGTTGTAAGCGCCCTCGGCGTTGATGCGGCACTCCAGGGCGTGGCCGCGGAAGGGGATGTCCTTCTGCTTGACGCTCAATTTCTCGCCGGCGGCGACGCGGATCTGCTCCTGGACGATGTCGATGCCGGTGATCATCTCGGTGACCGGGTGCTCCACCTGGACCCGTGTGTTCATCTCGATGAAGAAGAACTCGCCGTTCTCGTACAGAAACTCGAAGGTGCCCGCGCCCCGGTAGCCGATGTCGCGGCAGGCCTGGGCGCAGCGTTCGCCGATGGCGTCCCGCAGCTTGGGGTCCAGGCCCGGCGCCGGCGCCTCCTCGATGATCTTCTGGTGGCGGCGCTGCATGGAGCAGTCCCGTTCCCCCAGGTGGACGGCGTTGCCGTGCTGGTCCGCCAGTATCTGGATTTCGATGTGGCGCGGATTCTCCAGGAAGCGTTCCATGTACACCACGGGGTTGCCGAAGGCGGTCTGGGCCTCGGTGCGGGTCATGGAAACGGCGTTGAGCAGGGCGGCCTCGGTATGCACCACTCGCATGCCGCGTCCGCCGCCGCCGCCGGCAGCCTTGATGATCACCGGGTAACCCACTTCCCGGGCGATGCGGATGACTTCGTCGCCGTCTTCCGGCAGGGCGCCGTCGGAACCCGGCACGCAGGGCACGCCGGATTTCTTCATGGCGTCCTTGGCGCTGACCTTGTCCCCCATCAGGCGGATGCTTTCGGAACGGGGGCCGATGAAGGCGAAGCCGCTGTTTTCCACCCGCTCGGCGAAATCGGCGTTTTCCGACAGGAAGCCGTAGCCGGGGTGGATGGCCTCGGAGTCCGTCACCTCCGCCGCGCTGATGATGGCGGGGATGTTAAGGTAGCTCTGGGTGGACGACGCCGGGCCGATGCACACGGACTCGTCGGCCAGCTTGACGTACTTGGCTTCGGCGTCGGCCTCGGAGTGCACCACCACGGTCTTGATGCCCAGTTCGCGGCAGGCGCGCTGGATGCGGAGGGCGATTTCGCCACGGTTGGCAATCAGGATTTTTTCAAACATGGTCACGCTCGCGTGAAGCGCGAGAGACGAGGGGGAAGGAGGGAAGCGGAGCCGGCCGTTCCAGGCCCTCACCCCTCACCCCTCACCCCTCACCCCCCACGGGGGTTAACCGATAATGAACAGGGGCTCGCCGTATTCGACCGGCTGGCCGTTCTCGACCAGAATAGCCTTGATCACCCCGCCGTGGTCGGCCTCGATCTCGTTCAGCAGCTTCATCGCCTCGATGATGCACAGGGTGTCGCCGGCATTGACCGAATCGCCCACTTCCACGAAGGATTTGGCGCCGGGGGAAGAGGCGCGGTAGAAGGTCCCCACCATCGGCGACTTGACCACGTGCCCCTCCACCTCGGCGGGAGCCGCGGCAGGGGCGGCGGCCGGCACGGGGGCGGGAGCCGCCGCCATCATCGGCATAGGGTAGCTCTGGGGCATGGCCATCATCGGCTGGGAGGCGCCGAAACGACTGATGCGCACCTTCTCTTCGCCTTCCGTCAGTTCCAGTTCGGCGATGCCGGATTCCTGTACCAGATCGATGAGTTTTTTCAGTTTCCTCAGATCCATGTTCAACCTTTCATGTGTTGTATGGCGTAGTCCAACGCCAGCGCGTAGCCCTGGGCTCCGAGCCCGCTGATGACCCCCACCGCTTGGTCGGAAAAGTAGGAGTGGTGGCGGAACGGTTCGCGCTTGTAGATGTTGGACAGATGAATTTCGATGAAGGGGATGGCCACCGCCGCCAGGGCGTCGCGCATGGCGACGCTGGTATGGGTATAGGCGGCGGGATTGATCAGGATGAAATCGGCTTTTCCCCGCGCCTGCTGGATCGCGTCCACCAGATCCGCCTCTGAATTGCTTTGCAGGCTGGAAAGGCGAATACCGGCCTTCTTGGCCTGGGCTTGCAGGCGCTTGTTGATATCCTCCAGTGTGTCCGTCCCGTAGTGTCCGGGCTCTCGTATCCCCAGCAGGTTCAGATTGGGGCCGTGCAGCACCAATACGGTTCCGGTTACCTGTTTCTCAGGCATTCCGTTTCCCCCTGGCCATTATTATTGACAGGCGCAAGTTTGCCGCAAGTTAGGTGAAATTGTCCAGCTTTTCGCCGATTTTTGGGTAACTTATTGTCCCGTAAGGATTAGTTGCGGGTCCCTCACAGCACCCCCCGCAGCGCCGATTCCAACTCGGCCCGGGAAAGGCCGCCCACCTTGGTGGAAACGATATTCCCCTGGCGGTCGATAATCGCCGTATAGGGCAAGCCCCCCAGCCGGTTGCCGACTTTCGACGACAGTTCGACCCCCTCGGTCCCCCCCAGCAGGATCGGGTAGTTGATGCCGGTTTCGTCGGCGAAGCTCTGCACGTTCTGCGCCTCGTCGATGGCCACGCCGACGAAGACCACCCCCTG
>JAGUYQ010000253.1 GCA_020061285.1 Betaproteobacteria bacterium | reverse complement strand
GTGGTACACGTCAGGTCTGAAGGGGCGGGCAAGAGTAAGCCGTGATGGCTGCAACGGATTGAGGAAAGGAACACATGAGCCGCATACTGCTGGTGGATGACGAAGCGAACATTTTGGCCGCCCTGAGGCGGGAGGTCGCCGGTTGGGAAGAGGACGGGCAGACGGAAGTGGAGGCCTACAGCTCCCCCCGCGAAGCCCTGGAATGCGCCAAGGTGATGCACTTCGACCTGGTGATCGCCGATTACAAGATGGCGGAAATGGACGGCGTGGCCTTTCTCAAGGCCTTCAGCGAAATCCAGCCGGACGCCATGCGCCTCCTCCTCTCCGGACAGGCCGACCGGGATGCCCTGGTGGACGCCATCAACCAGACCCACATCTACCGCTTCATCGGCAAGCCCTGGGATGCCCTGGAACTGGCCGGCGCAGTGGCCCAGGCCCTGGCCTACCAGCGGGTGGCGAGGGAAAACCACCGTCTGGCCAATACCTGCCGGGAGAAATTCGGCGATGCCGTGGCCGCCCCCCGGCCCGACGGGCATTTCCAACTGCTGGTGGTGGACGACGACCCGGCGGTGTTGAGCGCCCTGTGGCGCGAACTGTCCCATCGCAACCACCTGGACGACCTCTACGCGGTGATGCGCCACGAGGCGACCCCCGAGTTTCCTCTGGAAGACCACGATTTCCGCTTTACCGTGGATACCTGCGCCACCGCCGTCGAGGCGCTGGAACGGGTGCAGACGGTGCCCTACGACCTGGTGATCGCCGACTACCGCATGCCGGGCATGGACGGCATCCGCTTCCTGGAGATATTCCGCAAGCTGCGTCCGGACGCAGCCCGCATCCTGTTGTCCGGCCACGCCGACATGCAGGTGCTGATCGAGGCCGTCAACCGGGCTGAAATCTTCAGCTTCGTCGGCAAACCGTGGAACGAGTACGAATTGAAAAGCGCCGTAACCCAGGCCATCGCCTACCGCAGGCTCGTGCTGGAAAACCGCCGCCTGTCGGAACTGCTAGCGGAGTCGGGCAACAGCCGGTAAGGAGGAAACATGTTCAAGGAGTTCAAGGAATTCGCCGTCAAGGGCAATGTCGTCGATATGGCGGTGGGCATCATCATCGGCGCCGCCTTCGGCGCCATCGTCAAATCCCTGGTGGACGACGTCATCATGCCGCCCATCGGCCTGGTTCTGGGCAACGTGGATTTCTCCAACCTTTACCTGCTGCTGCGGGACGGCGCCGTGGCCGGGCCCTACGCCTCCCTGGCGGAGGCCAGGAAGGCCGGGGCGGTGACCCTCAACTACGGCCTCTTCGCCAACGCCGTGGTGAGCTTTGCCATCGTCGCCTTCGCCGTGTCCCTGCTGGTGCGGGCCATCAACCGCCTCAAGCGCCAGGAGGCGGCGCCCCCCGCTCCCACCGAGGCGCCCACCAAGGAGTGCCCCTACTGCTGTTCCGCCGTGCCCCTGAAGGCCACCCGCTGCCCACACTGCACGTCGGAGCTAGTCGGCTGATTCCTCCCTTGCCAGGATGCGCCGCGCCAGGGCATCGGTGGCGGCGTCGCTGATTTCGTCCAGGGCCAGGGGCGGCGACTGCTCCAACTGGGGGTAATGTTGCAGGGTGGAGCGGCGGTAGGCCGGGTCGTAATGGTCCGCCAGCAACGCCTCCACCAGTTCGTCCCAGGCTCCTTGCCGTGCCTGTTCCTGCCAGCGGCCGATGCGCTCCTTGCCGTGGAGGGCGGTCAGGTAGGCGAGCTTCTCGCACAGGGTTTCCGGCTCGTCCAGGTAATGGCGGTAGTCCCGTTGCAGGTAGGCCACCCGCGCCGCCATGGGCACTTCCAGGCGCAGGCAGGGGCTGGCCCATAGGGCGTTCATCAGGGCGTCGGGGGCGCGCAGATTGCCGATCTTCTTGCTTTCCGCCTCCACGTACACCGGGCGGGCGGGGTCGAGGCGGCGTAGGGTATTCCACAGCAGGCTGTCGAAGCCCTTCTGGCTCGGCTGGGGGGTGTCGGGGTAGCTGCCCAGGACCGATCCCCTGTGGGCCGCCAAGCCTTCCAGGTCCAGCACTTGGCCGCCCTGGCGAATGAGGGCCCGCAGCAGTTCGCTCTTGCCAGAGCCGGTGGCGCCGCACACCACCCGATAGTCGAAGCGGGCGGGGAGGGTCTCCAGTTCCGCCAGCACCAGCCGCCGGTAGGCCTTGTAGCCCCCCTCCAGTTGCTCGGCCTTCCAGCCCACGGCGCGGAGGATGGTGACCATGGCGCCGCTGCGGTTGCCGCCGCGCCAGCAGTACACCAGGGGGCGCCAATTGCGGGGGCGGTCCATGAAGTGGCGTTCCAGGTGGTCGGCGATGTTGCGGGCCACCAGGGCCGCCCCCACTTTCTTCGCCTCGAAGGCGGACACCTGCTTGTACAGGGTGCCCACCTTCACCCGCTCCTCGTCGTACAGCACCGGGAAATTATGGGCGCCGGGAATGCGGTCCTCGGCGAATTCGCTCGGCGTGCGTGCGTCGATGATCTCGTCGAACTCGTCCAGTTGTGATACGGTTGCGCCCATTCTTCATTTCTCGCCGCGAACGAACGTGCAGGCGGCGAACGATTCAAAAGGGAAGATTATACATGTCCGTCAAACTGACCACCCTTTCCCACGGCGGCGGCTGCGGCTGCAAGATCGCACCCGCCGTCCTGTCCGACATCCTCGCCTCCCTGCCGGCGGCGGGGGCCCTCTACCCCAACCTGCTGGTGGGCACCGAGAGCAGCGACGACGCGGCGGTGTATCGCCTCAACGACGAGCAGGCCATCGTTGCCACCACCGATTTCTTCATGCCCATCGTCGACGACGCGGTGGATTTCGGCCGTATCGCCGCCACCAACGCCATTTCCGATATCTACGCCATGGGCGGCAAGCCCATCCTGGCCCTGGCCGTGGTGGGCATGCCCATCGACAAGCTGCCGGTGGAGGTGATCCGGGACATCCTCCACGGCGGCCAGATGGTGTGCCAGGCGGCGGGCATTCCTGTCGCCGGCGGCCATTCCATCGACGCGCCGGAACCCATCTACGGCCTCGCCGTGCTGGGGGTGGTCCACCCCGGCAAGGTGCGCCGCAACGACCGCGCACGGGCCGGGGACGTGCTGATCCT
>JAGUYQ010000063.1 GCA_020061285.1 Betaproteobacteria bacterium | reverse complement strand
GCTTGGTTGAATTGCCGTTGAATTGCCGATGAACATTCTCCTGATCGAAGACAACCGCGACTTGGCGTTGAATATGTTCGATTATTTCGAGGCCAAGGGGCATACCCTCGATTTGGCCGCGGACGGCCTCAGCGGCCTCCATCTCGCCGCCTCGAACGCCTACGACGCCATCATCCTCGACCTGATGCTGCCCGGCATGGACGGACTGACCCTGTGCCAACGCGTGCGCGAAGGCGGCAAGCAAACCCCCGTGCTGATGTTGACCGCCCGGGACTCACTGGACGACAAGATCGCCGGCCTGGAGGCCGGGGCCGACGACTATGTGGTCAAACCTTTCGCCCTGCGCGAAGTGGAGGCGCGCCTGCGCGCCCTGATCCGCCGTGCGCAAACACGGGAAGGCCCCACGGTCTTGCAAGTGGGCGACCTGTCCTTCGATCCGGCCACCCTGAAAGTCAAACGGGGGGATAAAATCCTTGAACTTCCCCCCATCCCCCTGAAAATTCTTGAAATTCTCATGCGCAATGCCCCCCGTGTTTTGCCGCGGGAACAACTGGAGCGAGGCATATGGGGCGATTCGCCGCCGGACAGCGACGCCCTGCGTGCCCATTTGCATATTCTGCGAAGCGCCGTGGATGGAGCGGCAGACAAACCCCTGATCAAGACCCTGCGCGGAATCGGCTACCAAATCAGCAATGACTAGCCTTCGCTTCCGGCTTGCGGCGACGTTCGCCGGCTTCGGCGCCCTGGTCAGCATCCTGCTGTCCCTGGGGCTGTCGTTCGCCGCTCACGACGTCAGCCAGCGATTGATGGATGAAACCCTGCGGGCGGAACTCGAAGACTACATCAACCGTCGGGCGCGCAACCCGAACTCCCTTCCCCCGGCAACCATCAGCGTCCGGGGTTACGTCCGCCCCGCCGGGCACGACACCCCGCCCATTCCCCCCGCATTGCTGGCTCTTCCGCCGGGGAAGTACCAATTGTCCCTGGACAACATTCCCTACCGGGTCGCCATAGCCGACAAAAACAACGAACGCTACTTCATGCTCTTCAACGAGGTCCGGCAACGCCACCGGGAAGAACAGTTCCTGGTTTACCTGATCGCCGGCACCTTCATCATGACCTTCCTTTCCGCCGGCATCGGCTGGTGGCTGGCGGGAAAAATCGTTTCCCCCGTCGCCGAACTGGCAAGGCGCGTCAGCAATGCCACCCCGGAAGAAGGGGCGCAGGACATCGAAAAGGGATTCCGCAACGACGAAATCGGCGAACTCGCCCGAGTATTCGGCGGCTACCTCAAACGCATGCGGGCGTTTATCGATCGGGAACGGGCCTTCACCGCGGACGTCAGCCACGAACTCCGGACCCCCCTGGCCATCGTCCAGGGAGCCGTCGAACTGATGGAAGACGACGAGCGCCTCGATGCGAAGCAGCAGGCCCGCATTGCCCGGATCGGGCGCGCCGCCAAGGAAATGATCGACCTCACCGCGGCCCTGCTGCTGATGGCCAGGGAGGAAACCTCCATGGGACCCGTCGCCCGCAAATGCGATATTTGCCAAGTGGTCCGTGACACCATCGAGGCCCACCGGCATCTGATCAACGATAAAACCGTTGTCGAGTTTTCCTGCCTCAACCAGCCCTGCCTGGCCGCCGAGCGGACGCTACTGGGAATTGTCGCCGCCAACCTGATCCGCAACGCCTTTGCCTATACGGAAGCCGGCAGCGTCCGCATCACGGTGCAAGACGACCGCCTGACCGTCGCCGATACCGGCTTGGGCATTCGCGACGAGGAAATCGGCAAGGTGTTCCAGCGGCACTTCAAAGGCTCGGCCAGCACCGGCTCCGGCATCGGCTTGTCCCTCGTCAAGCGCATTTGCGAGCGCTATGGCTGGGAAATCCACATCGAAAGCGTCGAGGGCAAGGGCACCTCGGCCCAACTGATCTTTACCTCCAGCCTCACTCCCCCCTGCACCGCTTAACGTTCCGTTGACGCTTTCTTGACGTTGCCTTGACATCGCCACCGCTATGATAGCGGCTTCTGTCACGGTGGCCTCCATCACATCGATTGAGTGGCCGTAAACCTCTCTCCCTTGGGTCATATGATGCGTAAATTCTTCAAGAAATTGGATCGTTTGTTGACGGCTATCGCTCATGCGGAGGCCGGGAACCTGGATGCCGTCAAGGCACTGCTTGAACAGGACGGCCGGCCGGCAAAGAAAAACACCGTAACGGTTGGCGAAACCGATACCGTTCAAAGCGCCGCGATCCTCGATTTCAAACTCGCGGAAGCTGCCACGCTGCAAAAACCCTGCTCGGCCGCCAAGCTCGGCGCCCTCTCCTAGCCTTACCCGCATCATCCGGAGTCCCCATGGACGTGCCTGTTCATCGCATCCCCTTTGTCAAACGCCTGTCCATTACCCGCGAGTCCCTCAAAACCAGCGCCATTGCAGCCCTCGCAGTCGCAGTGGCCGCCGTATGCGCCAGCACCCCGGCTTTCGCCGCCGATAACATCGTCCGCGCCATGCCCTGGTGGGGATGGCCCCTTTCGCTGTTCTTCGTCTGTTTTGCCCTCGGCATCGTCGCAGTCCCCGCCGGCGTGGGCGGCGGCGTGCTATTCGTTCCCATCGTCGGAGGCTTCTTCCCCTTCCACCTGGACTTTGTCCGCGGCGGCGGCCTCATGGTCGCCCTGGCCAGCGCCCTGGCCGCCAG
>JAGUYQ010000233.1 GCA_020061285.1 Betaproteobacteria bacterium | reverse complement strand
CCGGTGCTGATCGAAGGCAAGGCGATCCAGTTGCATCCCCTGGTCTGCGCCGCCTTCAACGCCGACTTCGACGGCGACCAGATGGCCGTCCACGTGCCCCTGTCCCTGGAAGCCCAGATGGAAGCCCGCACCCTGATGCTGTCTTCCAACAACGTGCTGTCCCCTGCCAACGGCGAGCCGATCATCGTGCCGTCCCAGGATATCGTGCTGGGCCTGTACTACATGACCCGGGACAAGATCAACGCCAAGGGCGAGGGCATGATGTTCGCCAACGTGTCCGAGGCCGCCCGCGCCTACGAGACCGGTCAGGCCGCCCTGCACGCCAAGGTGAGCGTGCGCATCAAGGAATACGAAGTCACCCCGGACGGCGAGAAAAAGGAAAAGATCACCCGCTACAACACCACCGTGGGCCGGGCCCTGTTGTCCGAAATCCTGCCTGCGGGCCTGCCCTTCAGCGTGCTCGACAAACCGCTGAAGAAGAAGGAAATCTCCCGCCTGATCAACACCAGCTTCCGCCGCATCGGCATCCGCGACACCGTGATCATGGCCGACAAGCTGATGTACACCGGTTTCGCCTACGCCGCCCGCGCCGGCATTTCCATCTGCGTTGACGATATGCTGATGCCGAAGCAGAAGGACGAGCTGATCGCCGCCGCCGAGCACGAAGTGAAGGAAATCGAGACCCAGTACTCCTCCGGTCTGGTGACCCACGGCGAACGCTACAACAAGGTGGTGGACATCTGGGGCCGCTGCGGCGACGTGGTGGCCAAGGCCATGATGGAACAGCTCGGCTCCCAGACCGTGGTGGACCGGGAAGGCAAGGAAGTGAAGCAGGAGTCCTTCAACTCCATCTACATGATGGCCGACTCCGGCGCTCGCGGTTCCGCCGCCCAGATCCGCCAGTTGGCCGGCATGCGCGGCCTGATGGCCAAGCCGGACGGCTCTATTATCGAGACGCCGATCACCGCGAACTTCCGCGAAGGCCTCAACGTGTTGCAGTACTTCATCTCCACCCACGGCGCCCGGAAAGGCTTGGCCGATACCGCGCTGAAGACCGCGAACTCCGGTTACCTGACCCGCCGCCTGGTGGATGTGACCCAGGATCTGGTGGTGACCGAAAACGACTGCGGCACTTCCGAGGGCGTGGTGATGAAGGCCCTGATCGAGGGCGGCGAGGTGGTGGAAGCCCTGCGCGAGCGCATCCTCGGCCGCACCGCGGCGGTGGACATCATTCATCCCGAAACCCAGGAAACCGTCTTCGAAGCCGGCACCTTGATGGACGAAGACACCGTGGACGCCATCGAGGCCCTGGGCATCGACGAGGTGAAGGCCCGCACGCCGCTGACCTGCGAAACCCGCTACGGCCTATGCGCCAAGTGCTACGGCCGCGATCTCGGCCGCGGCCAGTTGGTGAACGTGGGCGAAGCGGTGGGCGTGATCGCCGCCCAATCCATCGGCGAGCCGGGCACCCAGCTCACCATGCGGACCTTCCACATCGGTGGCGCGGCTTCCCGCGCGGCGGCGGCCAGCCAGATCGAGATCAAGTCCAACGGTACCGTGCGCTACTCCGCTTTGATGCGCTACATCACCAACGCCAAGGGCGAACAGGTGGTGATTTCCCGTAACGGCGAGGCCGTGATCCTGGACGACAACGGCCGCGAGCGCGAGCGCCACAAGGTGCCCTACGGCGCCACCATGGCGGTGAAGGACGAGGCGACGGTGAAGGCCGGCCAAGTGATCGCCACCTGGGACCCCCATACCCGTCCGATGATTACCGAATACGCCGGCCGCGCCCGTTTCGAGAACGTGGAGGAGGGCGTCACCGTCGCCAAGCAGATCGACGAGGTGACCGGCCTGTCCACCCTGGTGGTGATCGACCCCAAGCGCCGCGGCACCGCCCAGGCCAAGGGTCTGCGCCCCCAGATCAAGTTGCTGGACGAAAGCGGCAACGAGGTCAAGATTCACAACAGCGAACTGCCCGTGAACATCACCTTCCAGGTCGGCGCCATCATTACGGTGAAGGACGGCCAGGATGTGAAGGTGGGCGACGTGCTGGCGCGTATCCCCCAGGAAACCTCCAAGACCCGCGACATCACCGGCGGTCTGCCCCGGGTGGCGGAATTGTTCGAAGCCCGCTCCCCCAAGGACGCTGGCATGCTGGCGGAAATCACCGGCACCGTCTCCTTCGGCAAGGACACCAAGGGCAAGCAGCGCCTGGTCATCACCGACCTGGACGGCATCGCCCACGAATACCTGATCCCGAAGGAGAAGCACGTCACCGTCCACGACGGCCAGGTGGTGAACAAGGGTGAGACCATCGTGGACGGCCCCGCCGATCCCCACGATATTCTGCGCCTCCTGGGTGTGGAAGCACTGGCCCGCTACATCACCGATGAAGTGCAGGACGTGTACCGCCTCCAAGGCGTGAAGATCAACGACAAGCATATCGAAGTGATCGTGCGCCAGATGCTGCGCCGCGTGACTATCGCCGATGCCGGCGATACCCGCTTCATCCAGGGCGAACAGGTGGAGCGTGCCGAGGTGCTGACCGAGAACGAACGTGTCGAGGCCGAAGGGAAGCAGGCTTCCGCTTACGACCACATTCTCCTCGGTATCACCAAGGCATCCCTGTCCACCGACTCCTTCATCTCCGCGGCCTCCTTCCAGGAGACCACCCGCGTGCTGACCGAGGCGGCGATCATGGGCAAACGCGACGAACTGCGCGGCCTGAAGGAGAACGTCATCGTCGGCCGCCTGATCCCCGCGGGGACCGGCTTGTCCTACCACAACATCCGCCGCCGCCAGAGCCTGGGTCAGGATATTGGCGAAGGCCGGGGGTTGGAGGAAGAGGCAAGCGGGGAATCCCACGAGGAAATGAACGGTTAGGCTTGACACTGTTGTGGTTAGGAAATAGAATCCACAGTCTTTTTTGCGGGCAGACCCTGCCCGCCGTAATGGGAATGGAAAGATGCCGACGATTAACCAGTTAGTACGTAAGCCCCGTAAGGCGCCGCGGGTCAAGAGCAAGGTGCCTGCGCTGGAAGCGAGCCCGCAAAAGCGTGGCGTATGCACTCGCGTGTACACCACTACCCCGAAGAAGCCGAACTCCGCGTTGCGTAAGGTTTGTCGCGTGCGCTTGACCAACGGTTTCGAGGTCAGTAGCTACATCGGCGGTGAGGGCCACAACCTTCAAGAGCACTCCGTGGTGCTGATCCGCGGTGGTCGTGTGAAGGATTTGCCGGGTGTGCGTTACCACACCGTGCGCGGCAGCCTGGATACCGCTGGCGTGAAAGACCGTAAGCAGAGCCGTTCCAAGTACGGCGCCAAGCGCCCCAAGGCGGCTTAATCAATTACCAAGCATTTTGAGGTTGACGAGTTATGCCAAGACGTAGAGAGGTACCGAAGCGCCACATTCTGCCGGACCCCAAGTTCGGTAACCAGGATGTGACCAAGTTCATGAACGTCCTGATGTTCGACGGCAAGAAGTCCGTCGCCGAGGGGATTTTGTACGGCGCCTTCGCGCAGATCGAGAAGAAGAGCGGCAAGAACCCCCTGGAGGTGTTCATTCAGGCCCTCTCCAACGCCAGCCCGATGGTGGAAGTGAAAAGCCGCCGCGTCGGCGGCGCCAACTACCAGGTGCCGGT
>JAGUYQ010000256.1 GCA_020061285.1 Betaproteobacteria bacterium | reverse complement strand
GGAAGCGGCTGGGCCGGCCCCGCCCTTAACCGCCGCGGCGATGGCATTCAGTGAAATGGTCTGCATGGAATGTCCTTTCCTATCACCACTCAATTTGAGTGTTGATTAGCAATTCCCGTGCCAGCTTATTTCTGACCATCCTTCGCGGCACCGCGCGCAAACGCATGGCGCGCGCTTTCATCCTGCTCCTTTTGCTCTTGCTTGGCTTCCCGCCGGTTTTCCCGTGCGTGGTGGCGCTGCTCCAGAGTCTGATAGGCCTTGAGCTTGCGGCGCTGGGCCAGCCATGCTTCCTTGCCCGCTTCCCAATTCTCCTGGCAACGGACAATCTCTTCTTTTTGCTGGCCGATGGCCTGGTCGATTTTAGCCAAAAAGACCTGATAATCCCGCAGGGTGCTCACCGACATCCCGCCCTGGGCGGAACGCGCCATGCGTCCCTGGTACTCTTCGCGATAGGCAATCAACTGCTGCAACTTGTCTTCCGCCGCCTGCCAGTACCCCTTCAGCAACGCCAGACGCTTCGCCGCATCGTCGGTCTGGTTCTGTGTATGCTCTACCAGGGGTTGCAAATGGAAACGCTTGGTCATGGTTATCGTCCAGCGTCAAATCAGATGAACAGGGCGGACAACTGCTCGCGGCTTTCCGGAACGGTCACCCGCTGCCGCATTTCCTGCCGGAGAAACTGCTCCATCTTAGGGTAGAGCATGATCGCCTCATCCAACACCGGATCGTTGCCGCGGACATAGGCGCCGACATTGATCAGGTCGCGGTTGCGCTGATAGCGGGAATAGAGGTACTTGAAGCGCCGCACCGTCTCGAACTCCTCCTGGGAGAGCAGTTCGGTCATGGCGCGGCTGATGGACATTTCGATGTCGATGGCAGGATAGTGTCCCTGGTCGGAGAGCGCGCGGGACAAGACGATATGACCGTCCAGGATGGCCCGTGCGCTGTCGGCGATGGGGTCCTGCTGATCGTCCCCCTCCACCAGCACGGTATAAAACGCGGTGATGGAGCCGCCCCCCGGGCGGCCGTTGCCGGCCCGCTCCACCAGGGCCGGCAGCTTGGCGAACACCGACGGGGGATAGCCCTTGGTGGCGGGCGGTTCGCCGATGGCGAGGGATATTTCCCGCTGGGCCATGGCGTAGCGGGTGAGGGAATCCATCAACAGCAGGACGTTCTTGCCCTGGTCGCGGAAATACTCGGCGATGGCGCTGGCATAGGCGGCACCGTGGAGGCGCAGCAGGGGCGGGGTATCGGCGGGCGCCGCCACCACCACCGACCGCGCCAGCCCCTCGGGGCCGAGAATGTTCTCGATGAAATCCTTCACCTCCCGCCCCCGCTCGCCGATCAACCCCACCACGATGACGTCGGCCGTGGTGTAGCGGGCCATCATGCCGAGCAGGATGCTTTTGCCGACCCCGCTGCCGGCGAACAGGCCCAGGCGCTGCCCCCGGCCCACGGTGAGGAGGGAATTGATGGCCCGCACCCCCACATCCAGCACGCTGCGGATCGGTTCCCGGTCGAGGGGATTGAAAGGACGGCTGTAGAGGGGAACATGGTGGTCGGAATGGATCGGTTCGCGGCCGTCCAAAGGACGACCGGCGCCATCCAATATCCGGCCGAGCAGGTGACTGCCCACCGCCAACTGGCGCCCCTTGTCCTGGGCGCGACGGCGGGGAGCGATGGTTTCGCCGAGGGGAGGCAAGGGCGGCGACGCCCCTTCCAGGGGATAAACCTTGGCGCCGGGCAACAGGCCAAATACGTCGGTGGACGGCATGAGAAAGAGGCGGTCGCCGGAAAACCCCACCACTTCGGCATCTACCAGATGACCGTCGGGAAGGGACACCAGGCAACTGCTGCCCACCGCCAGCCGCAGGCCCACCGCCTCCATGACTAGGCCCGCCACCCGTGTCAGCCGGCCACAGGCCCGCTAGGGGCTGGCCGTCTCCACCACTTCTGCGCAGTTGCGCAAATGCAAGCGCCAGCGATCGATCCAGTCGCGGTCAGCCGTTCCAGTTGTCATCTCGGCCCAGGGCCTCGTTAAGGCTCTTCCAGCGGCTCTCCAGGGTGGCGTCCACCTCCCCGCTATCGCTCTCCACGCGGCAGCCTCCCCGCTCCATTTTCCCGTCCTCGACGATGCGCCAGGGCAATTGGGCCAGGTCCGAGGCAAGATGCTCCCGCACCAGGGCCGCATCGTCGGGATGCAGGGTCAGCGTGGGATGCCCGGCATTCGGCAGGAGCCCGCCCATGGCCTCCTGCACCGCCGGCAACAACGCTTCGGGTTTGATGCGCAGGGTTTCCCGCAGCATCTGTTTGGTCATCGTCAAAGCCAGGCTCAACAGGTCACCGGCCATTTGCTGCTCCAGAGAATCCAGGGCGGCCGCAAAGGACACTCCTAGGGCGGTCAGGCGCGCCGCCTCTTGGTCGCCCCGTGCCTTGCCCTCGGCATAGCCGGCCGTCTGGCCCTCGGCATAGCCGGCGTCGTAACCCTCTTTTCGCCCTGCGGCGTAGCCTTCGTCCCGTGCCTGCTGATAGATGCGCTCGACCTCTTCCGCCGTCGGCAGGGCAATGGGAGGCACCGGCGGCGGCTCATCAGGGGGGGGC
>JAGUYQ010000001.1 GCA_020061285.1 Betaproteobacteria bacterium | reverse complement strand
GCCGGCAGCCGCTTGATGGCCTGCTCCGCCTTGGCCGCCAGGCTCCGGTTGAGGTATTCCCGCCGGGCCAGCAGCCTGAGAGGTGGGTTGGCGCGGGTGTACTTGGCCCCCCGGCCCTCTTCGTGGGCACGGTAACGGGCCGCCACGTCGGTGGTGATGCCGGTGTACACGGCGCCGTTGCGGCATTCGATCAGGTACAGCCACCAGGAAGGCATAATGTCCGCAGTTCAGATTACAATTAGGTCGTCTCTAATTTTGATTCTGATGTTAATGACCCCCTCGATAATTTTACTTCGACAGCCAACTCGACGTATCACGATAGGGACTCTCGTCTTAATTGGGGCTGTATTCTGGGCGATGTTTTTTTGGAATATCAACAAGCGCCGTCTAAGTGAGATATTTATTACCCCCAAAGTTGAATCCGCCATTTGCGCATCGCTTCCTTCATGTAAGTCGCTGAAGGTCCACCAAGCATTTTCAGAAGAACTCAAACAATGGACCCCTGTAATTGCTGTGCAGGTTTCAAATTATCCCGCTTCATCAACAGAACATGCCACATCAGAGAACATTTCTTTATTACATCATGCCATCGAAGAACAAGGCCTTTTTGTTCGAACTCTTCTCCGGGATCCAATTATTGACTGGTTGAAGACTCCAATGCCGGTGAAGAAAGCCCGACTCCAGCTCAGGAAACACCCTTCCTCTACTCAACAGCACCCTACTCCCAGCCACAAGGAGACAGCGGCCTCGTCAACGCCTTCCAAAGACCCTGAGCAAATACCGCAAGAATTACAGCGGCAACTCTACTAATTATGAAAACCGCTTTCACCTTTCTGCTCTTTTGGGCTATCGCCTACTACGGTTTTTTTGGTGATATTTCTCCGCAATCGATCCCTAGCGGATTTTTTCTTCTAACCTTCGCGATGCCCGTTAGCCTAATAGCTAGTGCAATTAACCTACAAACGCAGAAAGGTATCTATTGGCTCACAGTCGGGATATTTTCCACCATAGGAGTTATATGGCTCACATGGGCCTTCCCCTTTACCCATACAATTTGGGCCTATTTCCTGCTGGTAAGTTACGTAGGCTTACTTGTAATTCATAAACGAGCAAATGCCATTCCTGCGGCTTTTCCTTCCGCAGTCCCCGCATCCCCAAACACCGCAAGACCTATCGTACCGGAAGCGAATATTGCTGCCCAAAAAGAATCCATTCCGCGCCGAAAATGGCGCAACCGGGAAACCAGCGAAAGCGACTACAACAGGATATTTGGCCTTGCTCTCGAATGGCAGCAAACAAATTCTCTGGAACTACCGGTTGGTTGGAAAAAGAAGGCAGGCATTTACCATAGGGTGGTCGGCAATATAGATTTACTTGTCACTTCTCCGATGGGCAACGCTTTTAATATCGAGATCAAGGCATGGCGTGGCGTAAAGGAACGCGATGGGGGACTAGTCAAAAAGTCTGGTGCACAGGAGCCAATAAATTGGGTTGTCCGCCAGTTATGGAATCAAGTCTATAACTATCCTGGAAAGAAATTTAGGCAACCCGTTCTGTGGCTTCCTAACGATCCATCGAACGAATACTTCTATTTCCAACGCTCTGGCGGACAAGGGAAGATATTGGTGGTGAACGGCGACCAAACCACCTTGAAACGCGCAATCGGTGCCATAGAAACGGCAATCGCCCCGTCTTAACCAGGAAACAAAAAGGGCAGCCGAAGCCGCCCTTGTTTGCCTCTGCCGCCTTACGGCGGCCAACCCTCACGCGCGGCGCTTGAATTCGCCGGTGCGGGTGTCGATCTCGATCATGTCGCCGATTTCCACGAAGGCGGCCACGGGCAGTTCGAAACCGGTGCCCTTGAGGCGGGCGGGCTTCATCACCTTGCCGGAAGTGTCGCCGCGCACGGCAGGCTCGGTGTACTCCACCTCGCGCACCAGGGTGGTGGGCAGTTCCAGGGAGATGGCCTTGCCCTCGTAGAACACCACTTCGCAGGGCATGCCGTCTTCCAGGTAGTTGAGGGCGTCGCCCATGTTGTCCTTTTCCACCTCGTACTGGTTGAACTCGGCGTCCATGAACACGTACATGGGGTCGGCGAAGTAGGAGTAGGTGCACTCCTTGCGCTCGATCACCACCACGTCGAACTTCTCGTCGGCCTTGTAGACGGCCTCGGTCACCGAGCCGGTGAGGAGGTTCTTCATTTTCATCTTCATCACGGCCGAGTTGCGGCCGGACTTGTTGTATTCGGCTTTCTGCACCACCATGGGGTCGTTGCCCACCATGATGACGTTGCCGGCGCGGATTTCCTGTGCTTGCTTCATAAAATTGGTCCTGGGGTTTGGGAATGGGCGGATGCAAAGCCCGCTATTTTACCTTATTTCTCAAAAAATTCACCAGGTTCGACACCAGGTCTCCGTGGCAATGCAACTGCTCGGCCCATCGGGAAGCGTGATCCTCCAGGGCGGAACGGTGCCGCCAGAAGCCCTGCCAGGCTTCCCCCGCGGCCCCCCCATCGTTCCACGCCGCCGCCAAGGCCTTCATGGCGGCGGCGGCTTCCGGTGCCATATCCGTGCCATAGCGGTCGAGAAACGCCGCCAGCTTAACCCGGTGAGCTTCCTGCTGCTGGGGGTAGATGC
>JAGUYQ010000053.1 GCA_020061285.1 Betaproteobacteria bacterium | reverse complement strand
TTCAGCAAGGAATTGCCCAGGGCGCGGCCCATGAGGAACTCCAAGGAAAGGTAAAACGCCCGCTTGGAGTCGGCCTCGTCGTAGGCCATGCGGGTATTGCGCCAGCGCTCCACCAGCCGGTCCCGCAGGGACATCACCAGGGAGGTGTACACATAGCGGCCGTTGCTGTCGCGGTGCCGTCCCAGGGTATGGCTGAAGTAGCGTTTGACGTCGCCGGCGATGCTGGCGGCGTCCATGCCCAGAACGGGAATATCGTCCAGGACTGGACGAAAAATAGTGCTCTTGCGGCGGCTCATGGTGTTCCTCCCTTATCCGCGCTTATTGCAGGACAACCGCCCTGCCGAATTATCGTATGGAAATGTCGAGATCAGTGGGATGCGGACAGGCTCTGGCCAAGTCGCGACACCTGCCCCGGCTCGATGTCGTAGCCCAGTTCCCAACCGGGATTGATGGAGATGCCGGCACCTTCCTCCAGGCGTTCCAGCACCCATTTGAAGTCCGTCAGCAGGCCGCCGCCGAAGCCCTCGAATTCCTGCGTCACGGGTTTCGCCCGCTCCGGGCTGGTGAATACCAGCAGCACCGGCGTGCCGTCCTCCGCCTCCACCACCAGGGGCTTGGCCTGGCTGGAGGATTGGATGCCCATTTTCATCTTGTCGTCCTGCACCGGCATGAATACCTGGGCCGTCGCCAAGCCGGCGAGAAAGTCCTCCTCCGCCAGGCCGCCTTCATGCAATGAGGCCAATTGCCGCTCCAGTTCGTTTTTCGGTTCAAACAACTCGTCGTTCATGGTTTCCCCATTGCGTGTCCCCCTGTCGAGGGAGGACAAATTTCAGATGGGGAATTTTAGCCCATTTACCCGCCGGGATGAAAAAAATTCCCATAGCATTTTTGTCGGGATTTCCTACACTGGTTAGATATCACCCGACTGTATGCGGCCCTTAGCGAATACGAAAGGAGGTACGCCATGTTCGACATCAACAAATCCATCATGGACGAGGATGTTTTGCAACGCGACCCGGAGGGATACCTGTCCGACCTGCCCGAATGGTCCGAAATGAAAGCCCTGGCAACCGCCCGTGCCGAAGGCATCAAGATGACCGACGAGCATTGGCAGGTGGTCCATTTCCTGCGGGACCATTACCGGGACAACGGTCCCACCTGTACCGCAAGGGAAATCACCCGCGCCCTGGAAGACCGTTTCGGCGATGAAAACGGGAAGCGCCACCTCTACCAGCTTTTCCCCGGCGGCCCGGTGGTCCAGGGCTCCCGCATCGCCGGTCTGCCCATGCCGGCCTACGGCATCGATCCGTCCTTCGGCAGCGTCCACTGACCCCGCCACCCCTTCGCGGCACCCGCCGCAGAGGGGGTTTTTGTGCCAAAATGCGCCTTTCGGAGTTCCCCCATGCACCCCTTCCCGAAAGGACGCGGCGCCACCGCCAATCCCCCGCCCCGCTTCGTCGCCAACCGTGGCGAAACCTTCGACGACGGCTGGGCGCGGGATGAAGAACCGCCGTCACCCCTGACCACCACCGTCACCGTGGAGCGGGCCCGCAGCATCCTGAGCCGCAACGATTCACCGGACATCCCGTTCGACTTGTCCCTCAACCCTTACCGGGGCTGCGAACACGGCTGCATCTATTGCTACGCCCGCCCCTCCCACGCCTACATGGACCTGTCGCCGGGCCTGGATTTCGAGTCCCGCCTGTTCGCCAAGCCCAACGCGGCGGAACTGCTGCGGCGGGAACTGGCCAGACCCGGCTACCGCTGCTCCCCCATTGCCCTCGGCTCCAACACCGACCCCTACCAGCCCATCGAGCGGGACTGGCGTATCACCCGCCAGGTGCTGGAAGTGCTGGCGGAATGCGGCCACCCCGTCACCATCACCACCAAATCCTCCCTGGTGGAACGGGATATCGATTTACTGGCGGCCATGGCGAAAAAGAACCTGGCCCTGGTGTTTGTTTCCATTCCCACCCTCGACCGGGGCCTGGCACGCACCATGGAACCCCGCGCCACCGCGCCCCAGCGCCGGCTGGAAACCCTGCGTCGCCTCAGCGAAGCGGGTATTCCCAGCGGGGTGCTGGCGGCACCGATAATTCCCCAACTCAACGACCGGGAACTGGAAAAGGTGCTGGAGTCCGCACGGGAAGCGGGGGCGGAAATGGCCGCCTATACCCTGCTGCGGCTGCCCTATGAACTGAAGGAACTGTTCCGGGGCTGGCTGGAACGGCACCATCCCCTGCGGGCGGAGCACGTGCTCAGCCTGTTGCGACAGATGCGGCAGGGGATGGAAAACGACAGCCGCTTCGGCCAGCGGATGCGCGGCAACGGCCAGTTCGCCGACCTGATCCGCAACCGCTTCCGTCTCGCCCTCAAGCGCCACGGCTACAACCAGCGGGAACTGCTCCTGGACACGGAACGCTTCCGCCCGCATTCAAAGGGCGGCCAGATAAATTTATTTTGAAATAAAATCCCCCGCTCGCCCTTCACGCTCCGTCCACCCCCGCCTTCCACCGACAGCATTCCTCTCGCCGTACGCTGGTCTTCGTCGCATGCCTTACCCTATACTCAAGAAAATCATCATTGAGGGGGTCCACCAGCATGAATCTGGAAAAAGTGATTTTCGGCTTTTTCATCGTCCTGTCCATGACGCTGAACTTCGGCTTTTTCATCGGCGACATCGACAACCCCGAGCATCACCACGTATTCGAGCTGTTCGCGGCCATCGTGGTCAACCTGATCGCCACCGTGCTGAAATTCGGCGACCGCACCCAGATCGGGGCGATTCACCTGTCCACCAGCCTGGTGGCCGATCTGCAACTCATTGGCGCCGCCCTGGTATGGGGCATGGCGATGCACGTCACCGGCACCGGCCTCACCCCCAGCGTAATGGTGAGCATCGTCTCCCTTTCCGGCGGCGCCTTTCTCGCCAACATCACCTCGGTGGTGCTGCTGATCGTGGAAACCGTCCTCCTCCGCCGCTGATGAACAGCGTTTTCTTCCTCGCCCTGCGGCGCATGCGGGCGCCGCTGATCGTCCTCATCGTCGCCCACGCCGTCGCCGTCCTCGGCCTGGTGCTGATGCCCGGCGTCAACGCCGAGGGACAAGCGGAGCACCTGAGCTTTTTCCACGCCCTTTATGTCATCAGCTACACCGCCACCACCATCGGCTTCGGCGAGGTTCCCTATCCCTTCTCCAACGCCCAGCGGCTGTGGCTGATTTTTTCCATTTATCTGTCGGTCATCGCCTGGGCCTACGCCATCGGCAAGCTGCTGGCCCTGGTCCAGGACAAGGCCTTCCGCCAGGTGCTCGCCGCCAAGGCCTTTGCCCGCAGCATGCGCCATCTGCATGCGCCGTTCTACCTGGTATGCGGCTACGGCGAAACCGGCAGCCTGTTGCTGGAAGGATTGACGGAATACGGCAAGATGGCGGTGGTACTGGACATCAATCCTGACCGCCTGTCCGAACTCGACCTGCAAGACTACCCGGTGTACATCCCCGGCCTATGCGCCGATGCCCGCGAGCCGGAAACCCTGCTCCAGGCCGGCGTCGGCCATCCCCTCTGCCAGGGGGTGGTGGCCCTCACCAACGACGACCAGGCCAACCTGTCCATAGCCGCCACCGTCAAGCTGCTCCGCCCCGATCTGCCGGTGATGAGCCGGGCCGAATCCCTGGAAGCCGCCGCCACCCTGCGCACCTTCGGCGCCGAGAGCGTGATCAACCCCTACGAAACCTTCGGCGCCCACCTCGCCATGGCGATCCACAATCCCGGCCTGTACGTGCTGCACGCCTGGCTGGCCCGCACCCCCGACACCCCCCTGATGCACCCCCTGCGCCCGCCGGCGGGAAAATGGATCGTCTGCGGCTATGGCCGCTTCGGCAAGGCCATGGTGCGGCACCTGACCAAGGAAGGGGTCGAGACCCTGGTCGTCGATGCCCATCCGGAAGAAAACGGCTGCAAGGATTGCATCCGAAAAAAAGACACCGAGGAGGAAACCCTGCTCGCGGCGGATATCGCCAACGCGGCGGGCATCGTGGCGGGCACCGACAACGACATCAGCAACCTCTCCCTCGCCATGGCGGGACAGCGCCTCAACCCGGAACTCTTCACCGTGGTGCGGAAAAACCGCCGCTCCAACAGCCGGCTGTTCGACACCTTCGGCGCCCACCTCACCATCCAGCCCAGCCACGTCACGGCGGAGGAAATCCTCTACCTGCTCACAGCCCCGATGCTGTCCCGCTTCTTCTTCCTCAGCTACTGGCAGGACAACGACTGGGCCAACCAACTCATCAGCCGGATCAGCGGCGTGGTGCGGGAAGACACCGTGCCGGACATCTGGGAATTCGAGATTTCCGCCGAGGAAGCCGGCGGCGCCTATGCCCACCTTCGGGGCGGCGGAGAAATCCGTCTCCTCGACCTGCTGCGCGACCCCACCAACCGCGAGCAGCGCTTGTCCTGCATTCCTCTTCTCCTGGTGCGGGGAAACGAAAGCATCCTGCTTCCCGAGGACAACACCCTGCTGCACAAGGGCGACCAACTGCTGTTCTGCGGTTCCCGGGACGCCCATTACAAGCATCCCCTCCTGGTGGAAAATCAGAACGTCTTCGACTATGCCCTCACGGGCATCCAACGCCCCAGCGGCAGCATTTGGCGCTGGGCGGAACAAGCTCTCTCCCGCCGCTAGCTTAAAGCGGGGAGGTCGCCTCCCCATCGACCGACGCATTCCGCAAGGCCTCTTGAATGGAATCCCCGTTCAGCGCCTCATAGTCCTGGCGGTTGAAAGCGATCATTCCCCCCGCCAACTCATGCCAAGTGAAGCCGCTGGTCCACGCCGGCTGGGAATAGGTGCCCTGCTTGCGGCGGGGAAACACATACAGCCGCCCCGGCTGGTAAAGCAGGTTGTAGGGAACTTCCCGCTCGTGCAGGCCCCGGATGCAGCGCCAGGCCTCGTCCCGCTCGCCGAAGGCCGCGCAGGCGGCGGGATAATCCTCTCCGCCGCCGTTGTGGCGCCAGCGGTCCGCCGCCACGGGAAAACCGCCGGGCTTGAGAAACAACTGGAAATGCAGGTGGTTCACCGAGGCGAAGGCGCCGAAGGCGTTGTAGCCGATGCCGACGCCCTTCAGGGCGGCGCCGAGTTCTCCCGCCAACTCCCACAGCCAAGCGTGGTGTTCCGCGGTATGGAACTGGGGCAGGCGCCGTTCCCGCTCCGGCACCAGCAAGGTGTGGAAATCGGCGAAGGGATACTTGTTGTAGTACAGGGTTGCCTCCCGACCGGCCAGGACGCCGCGCCAGAACGCCTCCTTCTGCATGAAGGGCTTATTGAAATGGAAGGCCCCCTCGTCGAAGGGGGCGC
>JAGUYQ010000098.1 GCA_020061285.1 Betaproteobacteria bacterium | reverse complement strand
CAACCTCAAGCTGGCCCAGGTGCTGATGGTGGAAAACGACTTCGTCATCACCGACTTCGAAGGGGACACTCAGCATTCGGTGGCGACCCGCCGCGCCAAGCACACCCCCCTCCAGGACGTGGCCGGCATGCTGCGCTCCTTCTACTACGCCGCCGAGGTGGCCCTGCGCCATTGCCCGGCGGACCTCCCCGAGGACCGCAAACTGGCGCAGCAATTGGCGCGGGAGTGGGAACGCCAGACGGCGGACGCCTTCTTCCAGTCCTACCAGGAAGCGGCGGCGGGGGGCTCCTTCTACCCCGAGGACGGCGAACTGCGGCGCCTGCTCCTCGACCACGCCGAACTGGACCTGGTGATCCAGGAAATCACCCGAGACATCTACCGGCGGCAGGATTGGCTCGACATTCCCCTGCGCACCCTGCTGGAAAAAATCGGCCCCGCGGCGGAGGATAAGTCGCCATGAGCCTGGACATCCTCGCCATGGTCATGGCCGGGGGGGAAGGCAAGCGCCTCCACCCCCTGACGGCGATGCGCTCCAAGCCGGCGGTACCCTTCGCCGGCCGCTACCGCATCGTCGATTTCGTCCTCAGCAACCTGGTCAATTCGGGCATCAACGTCATCTACCTGCTGGTGCAGTACAAATCCCAATCACTCATCGAGCACATCGCCCGTTCCTGGGCCCTGGCGCCGAACCTCGCCGACCATTTCGTCACCGTGGTGCCGCCCCAGATGATGGAGGGAGAACGCTGGTTCCTCGGCACGGCGGACGCCGTCAGCCAGAACATCAACCTGATCCGCCGCCACAACCCGGAGCTGGTCGCCGTTTTCGGTGCCGACCACATCTACCGCATGGACCTGCGGCAGATGATGGACTTCCACCGCCGGAAGAAGGCCGACGTCACCGTCGCCGCCCTTCCCGTCCCCCTCGCCGAGGCTCCCTCCTTCGGCGTCATCGACGCCGACGCCGGGGGGCGGGTGCGGGGCTTCCTGGAAAAGCCGGCCGCGCCCCCCGCTCTAGCCAACGATCCGGCCCACGCCTACGCCTCCATGGGGAATTACCTCTTCTCCGCCGAGGTGCTGTTGGAAGCCATGGACGAGGCGCGGGAGCGGGGGGAAAACGACTTCGGCAACCACATCCTGCCGCGCCTGATCGAGGACAAGCGGGTGTTCGCCTACAATTTCACCGACAACCGCGTCCCCGGCATCCGCTCCTACGAGGACCCCTCCTACTGGCGCGACGTCGGCACCCTGGCCGCCTACTTCGACGCCAACCAGGACGTGCTGGGAAGGGAACCCAAGTTCAACCTGTTCAACCCCCTCTGGCCCATCGGCTCCAGCAGCTACCAGGGCCCCGTGTCCAAGGTCATCGAAGGGGACATCCGCAATTGCCTCATCGGCGCCGGCACCCTGATCAAGGGCGGGCAGATGTCCAACTCCATCATCCGCCGGGAAGTGGTGATCGAGGAGGACGTGGAGCTGGAGGATTGCATCGTCATGGATTATTCGGTCATCCGCCGTGGCTGCCGTCTGCGCCGCGTCATCGTGGACCGCTACAATGTCCTGGAGCCCGGCACCTCCATCGGCCATGACCACGAACAGGACCGGAAAAACTACTTCGTCGGCGAAGGGGGCATCGTGGTGGTGCCCAAGGGCAAATCCGCGCCGCAAATCGAACACTATTACTGAGCAAGGAATCCCCATGATCAACAACAATCCGGTCTGGCCCGGCCGCCCCTACCCCCGGGGCGCCACCTGGGACGGGGAGGGAGTCAACTTCGCCATCTTCTCGGAGCACGCCGAACTGGTGGAACTGTGCCTGTTCGACGCCAAGGGGCGGCGGGAAATCGAGCGCATCCCCCTGCGGGAGCAGACCGACCAGGTGTGGCACTGCTACCTGCCCCAGGCCCGCCCCGGCCTGATCTACGGCTACCGGGTGCACGGCCCCTACCGGCCGGAGGAAGGCCACCGCTTCAACGCCAACAAGCTTTTGCTCGACCCCTACGCCAAGCAGATCACCGGCCGCCTATCCTGGAGCGATGCCCATTTCGGCTACCGCATCGGCCACCGCAACGAAGACCTGTCCTTCGACAAGCGGGACAGCGCATCCGGCATGCTCAAGGCGGTGGTGGTGGACACCGCCTTCACCTGGGGCGACGACCGCCCCCTGCGCACCCCCTGGCACGACACGGTGATCTACGAGGCTCACGTCCGCGGCCTCACCATGCGCCATCCGGACATCCCACCCCCCCTGCGCGGCACCTATGCCGGTATCGCCACCCCGCCGGTGATCGAACACCTGAAGCGCCTCGGCGTCACCGCCATCGAGCTGATGCCGGTCCACGCCTTCATCGACGACCGCCACCTGGTGGAACGGGGTCTGGTCAACTACTGGGGCTACAACTCCATCGGCTTCTTCGCCCCCGACAACCGCTACCTGGCCACGGGCAGCATCAGCGAATTCAAGACCATGGTGAAGACCCTTCACTCGGCGGGAATCGAGGTCATCCTGGACGTGGTCTACAACCACACCGCCGAGGGCAACCACCTGGGACCCACCCTGTGCTTCCGCGGCATCGACAACGCCGCCTACTACCGCCTGACCCATGACAATCCGCGCTACTACATGGACTACACCGGCTGCGGCAACACCCTCAACATGCAGCACCCGCGGGTGGTGCAAATGATCATGGACTCCCTCCGCTACTGGGTGCAGGAAATGCACGTGGACGGCTTCCGTTTCGACCTGGCCTCCGCCCTGGCGCGGGAGCTCCACGAAGTGGACCGCCTTGGCTCCTTCTTCGATATCCTGCTGCAAGACCCGGTGCTGTCCCAGGTCAAGCTCATCGCCGAGCCCTGGGACCTGGGGGAAGGCGGCTACCAGGTGGGCAACTTCCCCGTCGGCTGGGCGGAGTGGAACGACCGCTACCGGGACACCGTGCGCGGCTACTGGAAGGGCGACGGCGGCCTGCTGGGGGAACTGGCCCACCGCCTCTCCGGCTCCAGCGACCTGTACGAATCCAGCGGCCGCAAACCCTACGCCAGCGTCAACTTCGCCACCGCCCACGATGGTTTCACCCTCCACGACCTGATGAGCTACGACGGCAAGCACAACGAGGCCAACCTGGAGGACAACCGGGACGGCAACGACAACAACCTGTCCTGGAACTGCGGCGCCGAGGGGGAGACCCGAGACCCGGAAATCAAGGCCCTGCGGGAGCGGCAGAAGCGCAACTTCTTCGCCACCCTGCTCTTCTCCCAGGGAGTGCCGATGCTGCTGGCCGGGGACGAACTGGGCCGCAGCCAGCACGGCAACAACAACACCTACTGCCAGGACAACGAACTGAACTGGCTGGACTGGGACCTGGACGGCGACAAGCAGAAGCTCCTCGCCTTCGTCGGCCGCCTCATCGACCTGCGCCGGGAGCATGTGGTGTTCCGGCGACGCCATTTTTTCCGCGGCCACGCCGTGTCCGGCTACGACGAGAAGGACATCGTCTGGCTCAGCCCCGAGGGGCGGGAAATGGCCGGCGAGGACTGGACCCAGGGCTACGCCCGCTGCCTGGGGGTCTACCTGGCGGGCGAGGAACTGATCGAGGTGGACGAACAAGGCCAGCCCCTGGCGGACGACAGCTTCATTCTCCTGCTCAACGCCCACCACGAGCGGATTCCCTTCCTCCTGCCCGCCTTCCACAACGTCGAGGCGGTATGGGAGGGCCTCCTCGACACGGCGGTGGACAACGGCCTGAAGACCACCGGCCGCCACTTGCCGGGCACTCCCTACCCCCTGGAAGGCCGCTCCCTGGCCTTGCTGAT
>JAGUYQ010000116.1 GCA_020061285.1 Betaproteobacteria bacterium | reverse complement strand
GGGAATATTGCGGGTAAGCGAAAAATAATTTTGGGCCGGCACCGGCCCGCCGTACTAGAGAGGCTTGCTGCCATCATGCGCGGGGCAAGGGGAATCGCCGATAGTTGGGATAGGGGTATTCTCGGCGTTCCTTGTGGCTGGATAAATCCGCATTTTTCGATAATACTATTCGGCGGCGATGAACAATCATGTCGGAGAAAGAGGGAAATGGACCGTTTTCAAGCCATGCAGGTGTTCATGCGGGTCGTGGACGCCAACAGTTTTACCCGCGCCGCCGATCACTTGGGCCTGCCGCGGGCGACAGTGACGACCATCATCCAGAACCTCGAAGGGCTGCTCCAGGTCCGCCTGCTCAACCGAACCACGCGGCGGATCGGCTTGACGCCCGACGGTGCCGCCTACTACGAACACTGTGCCCGTATCCTGAACGAAGTCGAGGAAACCGAATCCTCGTTTCGCGATGTCACCCGCGGGCCGCAAGGACGCCTGCGCATCGATGTGCCGTCGAAGATCGGTCGGCTGATCCTGATTCCCCATCTGTGCGAATTCCATCGCCGTTACCCGGAAATCGAGCTGGTGATCGGCATGGGCGACCACCAGGTTGACCTGGTGCGCGAGGCGGTGGATTGCGTCATCCGGATAGGCGAATTGCAGGACTCGACGCTGGTCGCCCGCCGCATCGGCACCTTCACGTTCGTTACCTGCGCCGCGCCGGACTACCTGGAGCGCCACGGCGTGCCGGCCAGCATCGACGATTTGCAGAACCATCATGCCGTGCATTATTTTTCCAGCAGCACGGGCCGCGCCATCGACTGGGATTTCATTGTCGATGGCGTGACGATGCCGGTGAGGATGCGCGGCAGCGTCTCGGTCAATGACGGCGAAGCCTACGTCGCCTGCGGCCTGCAGGGCTTCGGCTTGATCAAGCCGCCCCGCTACATGGTGCTGCCCCATCTCGAATCCGGCGCGCTGGTGGAAGTCCTGCCGCACCTGTCGTCGCCACCGACGCCGATTTCGGTGGCCTACATGCAGAACCGCCACTTGTCGCCCAAAGTCCGCGCCTTTGTGGACTGGGTGGCTGAACTGTTCGACGCCTGTCCGCTGCTCGGCGGGGCGGGGACACTGGATGGCGCATGCAACGTCACGGCCAAGCCCGGCCACAACACGCTCAAGACGGAGATCGAACCACAGCGTGTTGCGGCCGGGGTGGACTAAGGGCGCCGTCCTGCCCCTACGGGCGGCTGAAGAGCGCGCTGGACCTCATGCCTCCCGATTACGCATATATTATTGATCTCCAGCACAAGCAACTTTACCGTTAGGTTTTTCTACTAAGGGGCAGCCTGTGATTTCAGAGTAATCCATCGGACCTGCGCGCAAGCCGCGCAGGTCTGGTGATTTTGAACGTTGGGCAGCGTCACGTATTTTCCTGTCCGAGGCCATCACCCAGATGAGGAATACGACCATGGGCGAATCGTTCGAAATGACAACATCCCGGCTCGTCTCCGGCATCACCCAAGACGATGACGGCACGATCACCGACATCGTTGCGCGGGACTCCGCCGCCGACCCCTTGAGATCAAGCGTCGGGCCTCGTAATTCGTAATCCCCTGTTTTCCATTGGCATGCGTTTTGCACAAGTTTGTTGTGCTCAACGAACGGAGGCATGCCATGAGAGTTCAAGCCACTTCCGCATTTCTCGCCACGGCGGCGATTGCGCAGTCGCCATCATCCCGGCAAACCCCGGCGGTACCGGCGGCAGAGACTGCCGACACCGTCACGATCTCGCCCGCGGCACGCGCAGCGCTGTTCTCATCCGGGGGCGGCGGCACCCCCGCAGGAGCGTATCCGCTCGAATACTATTCGATACCACAATGGCAAGCCGATCTTATGCCGGTGGTGTTGTCCGGAAAGCTTGGAGGCAAAGGGGGCGAAGGCATGTACGAGAGAGGGGGAAACCTGGTGGGAAAATACGATTCGGAACTCAGTGAGTACGGCAAGCTGTTTGACAGCCACCTTAAGGCCATATTGCAGCAGGAAGGGATCACCACGACCCCCGAATACCACCAGGCGATGATAGTGGATAAGGAAAGCAGTGAAAAAATCCGCTCCCTGATGACAAAGGACATGGCCGGCGACAAGAGGATGACCGAGCTTATGAAGACGCTGGGGATTCCGCTTCCCGGCTAGTGCGCGCACGTTCGCCGCCCCCGTCGTGGCATGCGAATTGCGTGGGGTGGGTATGTGAGCAACAGCATTTGAGGAGCCTCTCGTGCAAATCCAATCAGCCAGCGCCTATTCGGCCTTGTCGTTCCCGAATATCCCGTCACGCCAGGCGCAAGCCTCTGCCGCGACGGCAAGTTCTACCGCCGCGACGGCAACTTCTGCCGACAAGGCAACGATTTCCCAAGCGGCGCGGGACCTTCTCGCCGCGCAGTCCAAGCCGGGATCGCCATCGGGAAGCGGCGCAACAGCCGTCTTTGATACCGATCAGGGCTCCATGGCGTTGAACATCGACAATTACTTCACGCCCCCTTCCAAGACGAGCGGGCTGGGGCTCTCGCTCCCACCGCTATTGCTGCCGAGCCAGAGGAATATTGACGCCTTGACCAGTCACATCTCGGCAACATTCCCGCAGTTTCTGGCGCAGAACAAGATTCCCTCCGCGCCTTCAAGCATCACCTACGACAGCGAAGGGAAAATGCAACTGCCCCCGGATTACGCTTATGCGTCGGAATTCAAGCAGGCGCTGGCGAACAACCCGACGATGGAACGAGAACTGAGGACCGTCAACGCCCTTACCTCGAACCTGGTCGAGATGAAAAAGAGCATCCCCTTCCAGCAGGAATATGCCGCCGCCACGCAAGCCGAAGCCGATGCCGTGGTGGCAAAGTACAGCCGCCTGTTCTCGGGCAACCGCCATTACGACACCATTGCCCTTCACTTCACGGCGAGCGGCAAGCTGAGTCTAAGCGCCGACGGCAAGCCGATCGCCTAGCCGATGGCGCCTCGGAAGCTGACTGCGGTCAGCTTGGAACGCAATAGCTGCGAGGCCGTGTGCCGGATGGGGTGCGCATCAAAAGGGTCTGCTTCGAATGGTGTTCCCCAGTGCAGCGGACTCTGACAGGAAAAGATTCTGCTACGATTGGCGCCAGGGCGGTGGATGCCCCTGCCTTTTCCTATCCAATAAAACTCAAGGAGTTATCATGATCCGTTTGTTCGCCGCTTTCTTTCTCGCCGCCTGGTGTGCTTCCGTTCTTGCCGCCGGAGGCGTCCCCCACGTGGATATTCCGGTGAAGCTGGAGAAGGAGGACGTCGTCTTCAACATGGACCACCTGGCCTTCGCGGGGGACATGCCCGTGGGGATCAATTATATGCACCTCCAGGCGGAGCGGATGAAGGCGAACGGGACGAAGGGCCGCATCATCGCCATCTTCCACGGGGACGCTGCCTACATGACCCTCAACGACGCGGTCTATAACGCCCACCGGGGCGTGACCACGGGCAACCCGTACAAGGGCCTGATCCTGCAACTGCAACAGGAAGGGGTGCAGATCGAGGAATGCGTCAACTCCATGAAGAACAACCACTGGGTCAATGCCGACCTGCTGCCGGGGGTGAAGGTGAACGGCGGCGCCGTGGCCCGGCTCATCCAGTTGGAACAGCAGGGTTTCATCCAGATTCAGCCCTGATCGGCCCGGCGGGCATTCTCGCCCGCCGTTTCCTCTTTCGCGCCCGGTCCCGGGTTGCCGGGCCTCATCGCCCGCTCCAGAAAGTCCGTCACCGCCGCCCCGTGTTCCTCTATTTCCCCCGCCGGGTCGTGGCCGCTGCCCGGTAGCAGATGGAGCGTGACATTTTCCGATTTCCCGGCACGGCGGATGGCGAAGGCCTCTTCCACGGGCACGGTTTCATCCTCCTCACCGTGCACCAGCAGCACGGGGCACGCCACCCGGCGGATGGTGTGCACAGGGGCGATGTCGTCGAAGCGGTAGCCGATGGTTTTTTCCACGTGGCGCAGGATGTAGCGGCCCAGGGGGTGGTGGGGGATGCGGCGGCTGGCGAGAAAGCGGCGCATCATGCTTTCCGGATGGGCGAAGGCGGCGACGCTGACCACGGCGGCTAGCCGGTCGGAACGGGAGGCGACCAGGAGGGCCGCCCCGGCGCCGACGGAGTGGCCCAG
>JAGUYQ010000017.1 GCA_020061285.1 Betaproteobacteria bacterium | reverse complement strand
CCGAACATGGCGCCCATGTAGCTCTGGAACGCTTCCGAGGCCTCCTCCGGCGTGGTGGAGCGGTCCAGCATTTCGAACAGTACCTTGTTCATCTCCCGCACCCCATTGAGACGCAAGGGCAGGGGATAGTCGTTGAACGTGGCGCTGGCGAGCAGTCCGGTGGGGACGCCGACCAGGTTGGTGCTGTGTCCCGCGAAGCTGGGCTGGCCCGATTCCTGTTTCATAACCCTACAGGAGCAATAACTATTCCCGTTATTTTGTTGTTGTTTTTTAAGGGATTTGTTCCGGATGGACAAAAACGGGACTGTGGCCTTTTTCCTACAGGCGTCAGGGTTTTGTCAGCTTTACGACAGGTGGGGATGAAAGGGGTTGCCGATTTTTAATCGATTAAAAACAATCATGTATATGATTATCCCGGGGCTGGCACGGTCGTTGCAGAAGGGGAGGCAACCAAAGCGATTTGGTCCCAGTTTGCAACATCCGAAACCTGAAAGGAGATTGACATGAGTGGCTTGAGGCAGATTGCTTTCTACGGCAAAGGCGGTATCGGTAAATCCACCACTTCCCAAAACACCCTGGCGGCTCTGGCTGAAATGGGCCAGAAAATCCTGATCGTCGGCTGCGACCCGAAAGCCGACTCCACCCGCCTGATCCTGCACGCCAAGGCCCAGGACACCGTGTTGTCCCTGGCCGCCGAAGCCGGTTCCGTGGAAGACCTGGAGCTGGAAGACGTGCTCCGCGTCGGCTACCGCGACATCCGTTGCGTGGAATCCGGCGGTCCTGAGCCCGGCGTCGGTTGCGCCGGCCGTGGCGTGATTACCGCCATTAACTTCCTGGAAGAGAACGGCGCCTACGACGGCGTGGACTACGTCTCCTACGACGTGCTCGGCGACGTGGTGTGCGGCGGTTTCGCCATGCCCATCCGCGAGAACAAGGCCCAGGAAATCTACATCGTGATGTCCGGCGAGATGATGGCCATGTACGCCGCCAACAACATCTCCAAGGGTATTCTGAAGTACGCCAACGCCGGTGGCGTGCGCCTCGGCGGCCTGATCTGCAACGAGCGTCAGACCGACAAGGAATGGGAACTGGCCGACGCCCTGGCTACCCGCCTGGGTACCAAGCTGATCCACTTCGTTCCCCGCGACAACACCGTGCAACACGCCGAGCTGCGCCGCATGACCGTGCTGGAATACGATCCTGCTTCCAAGCAGGCCGAAGAGTACCGTCAACTGGCCGGCAAGATTCACGCCAATGCAGGCAACGGCACGATCCCGACCCCGATCACGATGGAAGAACTGGAAGACCTGCTGCTCGAATTCGGCATCATGCAGAAGGAAGACGAGTCCATCATCGGCAAGGCTGCCACCGCGGCGTAATTGTGTAGGGCGGGTTGCCGTAAGGCGCAACCCGCCGAACCATAGGAGTTTAGACATGAGTGCAGATGTCAAAGCCCGGAACCAGGAGCTGATTCAAGAAGCTCTTGCCATGTATCCGGAAAAGGCGGCCAAGAAGCGGGCCAAGCACCTCAACGTGTACGAGGAAGGCAAGCCCGATTGCGGCGTTAAATCCAACATCAAGTCCCTCCCCGGGGTGATGACCATCCGCGGTTGCGCCTACGCCGGTTCCAAGGGCGTGGTGTGGGGTCCCATCAAGGACATGGTCCACATTTCCCACGGTCCCGTGGGCTGCGGCCAGTATTCCTGGGGCACCCGCCGCAACTACTACGGCGGCGTCACCGGCGTGAGCAGCTTTGTCGGCATGCAGATCACCTCCGACTTCCAGGAGAAGGACATCGTCTTCGGCGGCGACAAGAAACTGGACAAGCTGATCGACGAGATCGTCACCCTGTTCCCCCTCGCCAACGGCATCTCCATCCAGTCCGAGTGTCCCATCGGCCTGATCGGCGACGACATCGAGGCGGTGGCGAAGAAGAAGACCAAGGAAATCGGCAAGACCATCGTTCCGGTGCGTTGCGAAGGTTTCCGCGGGGTGTCCCAGTCCCTCGGCCACCACATCGCCAACGACCAGGTGCGCGACTGGGTGCTGGACAAGGCCAAGGCCGAGTTCGAGTCCGGCCCCTACGACGTGGCCATCATCGGCGACTACAACATCGGCGGTGACGCCTGGTCCTCCCGCATCCTGCTGGAAGAGATGGGCCTGCGCGTGGTGGCCCAGTGGTCCGGCGACGGCACCCTGAAGGAGATGGAGAAGACCCCCAAGGTCAAGCTCAACCTCCTGCACTGCTACCGTTCCATGAACTACATCTCCCGCCACATGGAAGAGAAGTACGGTATTCCCTGGGTGGAGTACAACTTCTTCGGCCCCACCAAGATCGCCGCCAGCTTGCGCGAAATCGCCAGCCACTTCGACGACAAGATCAAGGAAGGCGCCGAGAAGGTCATCGCCAAGTACCAGCCCATGGTGGACGCGGTGGTGGCCAAGTACAAGCCGCGCTTGGACAAGAAGACCGTGATGCTCTACGTCGGCGGCCTGCGTCCCCGTCACGTGGTGGGCGCCTATGAAGACCTGGGCATGGAAGTGGTCGGCGCCGGTTACGAATTCGCCCACGGCGACGACTACCAGCGCACCACCCACTACGTCAAAGACGGCACGCTGATCTACGACGACGTCACCGGCTTCGAGTTCGAGAAGTTCGCCGAGAAGATCCAGCCCGACTTGGTGGGCTCCGGCGTGAAGGAAAAGTACATCTTCCAGAAGATGGGCATCCCCTTCCGTCAGATGCACTCCTGGGACTACTCCGGCCCCTACCATGGCTACGACGGCTTCGCCATTTTCGCCCGCGATATGGATATGGCCATCAACAGCCCGGTGTGGGGAATGAACAAGGCCCCGTGGAAGAAGTAAGCACTTAGGAGCGGGGTTGCGCCTAGGACTGAAAGCCTGACGCCCCCCGCCAACCCGGCGGGCAGACGCAAGAGTCTAACCCGTTTATGAAAGGAGATTCATCATGCCTCAGAATGCCGATAGCGTTCTCGACCACAACGAGCTCTTCAAAGAGCCGGAGTACAAGGCCCTGGTCGAAGCCAAGAAGGTGTTTGAAGACGCCGTTCCCGACGAGAAGGTGAAAGAGGTCGAAGACTGGACCAAGAGCTGGGAATACCGCGAGATCAACTTCAAGCGCGAAGCCCTCACCATCAACCCCGCCAAGGCTTGTCAGCCCCTGGGCGCGGTGCTTGCCGCCGCCGGTTTCGAGGGCACCCTGCCCTACGTGCACGGCTCGCAAGGGTGCGTGGCCTACTTCCGCAGCCACTTCAACCGCCACTTCAAGGAGCCCAGCTCCTGCGTGTCCGACTCCATGACCGAAGACGCCGCGGTGTTCGGCGGTCTCAACAACATGGTGGACGGCTTGTCCAACGCTTACGCCCTGTACAAGCCCAAGATGATCGCCGTTTCCACCACCTGCATGGCGGAAGTGATCGGCGACGACTTGGACAGCTTCATCAAGACCGCCAAGCAGAAGGAAGTGATCCCCGAATCCTTCCCCGTGCCCTTCGCCCACACCCCGTCCTTCGTCGGCAGCCATGTCACCGGCTACGACAACATGATGAAGGGCATCCTGACCCACTTCTGGGAAGGCAAGGAGCGCAAGGCCGGCAACAGCGTCAACATCCTCGGCGGCTTCGACGGCTACTGCGTCGGCAACAACCGCGAACTGAAGCGCATGCTGGGCCTGATGGGCGTGGATTACACCATCCTCTCCGACGCCAGCGATGTGTTCGACACCCCCGCTGACGGTCACTTCCGCATGTACGACGGCGGCACCAAGCTCGAGGACGCCGCGGCGGCCCTCAACGCCAAGGCCACCTTCGCCATGCAGGGCATCAGCGTCGCCAAGACCCTGGAATACGTGGCCAGCACCGGCCAGGAAGTGGTGGAGCTCAACTGCCCCATCGGCGTGGCCGCCACCGATGCCTTCCTGATGGAACTGTCCCGCATCACCGGCAAGGCCATCCCCGAAGAGCTGGAAATGGAGCGCGGCCGCCTGGTGGACGCCATGGCCGACTCCCAGGCCTACCTCCACGGCAAGAAGTTCGCCCTCTTCGGCGACCCGGACATGACCATGGGCCTGACCTCCTTCCTGATGGAAATGGGCGCCGAGCCGGTTCACATCGTCTGCACCAACGCGCCCAAGTCCTGGGAAGAAAAGATGCAGAAGCTGCTGGATGCCAGCCCCTTCGGCAAGGAAGCCAAGCTCTATCCGGGCAAGGACCTGTGGCACATGCGTTCCCTGCTGACCACGGAGCCGGTGGAATTTCTTATCGGCAGCACCTACGGCAAGATGCTGGAGCGGGATTGCGACGTGCCCCTGATCCGCATCGGCTTCCCGATCTTCGACCGCCACCACCACCACCGCTTCCCCATCTGGGGGTATCAGGGCAGCCTGAACGTACTGGTGAAGGTGCTGGACAAGATCTTCGACGTGCTGGACGACAAGAGCCGCGACGAAATCGACTTCGACGTCGTGCGCTAAGCCGGGTTGCCCCGTCCCCCTTGCCGGGGGCGGGGTTTTTATTTGCAGAGCGAAAAGGAATTAACCGATGGCCAACATCACATTCAGCTCCCCCGCCTTGAAGAAGGACGTCACGGTCTACGCCGTCGCCGGCGACCGCCGCAGTCTTCTCTCCGTGGCCCAGGAGCACCAGGTTCCCATCCACTACGAATGCCAGGACGGCGAGTGCGGTTCCTGCGCGGTGCAAGTGCTGCCCCTCTCGGGCAAGGGCCCCAAGGGCGTGCACCTGACCGAAAAGGAAAAAACCGTGCTGCTGCTTTCCGGCAAGGTCACCAAGGACGAACTGGAACAGATCGAAGTCACCGACGTCGCCCCCAACTG
>JAGUYQ010000217.1 GCA_020061285.1 Betaproteobacteria bacterium | reverse complement strand
ACGACCGTTTTCGGCGACAGCTCGGCGGCATAGGCGCGGCCGAGGCGGTAGGCCATTTCCTCGTTGAGTTCGTCGGGCACGCGGCCGCGGATATCGTAGGCCTTGAAGCAGGCAAGGGGATTGGCCATGGTCAGGCCAGGAAGATTTTATAGGCCGGGTTGTCGCTCTCGTCCCAGTGGGCGTAGCCCAGCTTGTCGAGGAAGTCGCTGAAGGCTGGCTTGTCCTCCGGGGGCACTTGCAGGCCCACCAGCACGCGGCCGTAGTCGGTGCCGTGGTTGCGGTAGTGGAACAGGCTGATGTTCCAGCCCCGGCTCATGCTGGCGAGGAAGTTCATCAGGGCGCCGGGGCGCTCGGGGAATTCGAAGCGGAACAGCACCTCGTTGGTGGCCTGGGGGGCACGGCCGCCCACCAGGTGGCGGACGTGGAGCTTGGCCATTTCGTTGTCGGTGAGGTCCACGGGGCTGAGGCCCTTCTGCTGCAGTTGGGCCAGCAGCTTGTCGGTTTCGGCCCGGTTCTGCACTTGGACGCCGACGAAAACCTGGGCTTCCTGGGGGTCCTTGAAGCGGTAATTGAATTCGGTGATGCTGCGGGCCCCCAGCATGGCGCAGAATTTCTTGAAGCTGCCGGGCTTCTCGGGAATGGTGACGGCGAACACCGCTTCGCGTTTTTCACCCAGTTCGGCCCGCTCGGCCACGTGGCGCAGGCGGTCGAAGTTCATGTTGGCGCCGGAGGCGATGGCCACCAGGGTCTTGTCCTTGAGCTTCTCCCGCTCGGCGTAGAGCTTGGCGCCGGCCACGGACAGGGCCCCGGCGGGCTCCAGGATGGAGCGGGTGTCCTCGAACACGTCCTTGATGGCGGCGCAGATGGCGTCGGTGCTGACCAGGATGATCTCGTCCACCAGCTTGCGGCAGAGGCGGAAGGTTTCCTCGCCCACCTGCTTCACCGCCACGCCGTCGGCGAAAATGCCCACCTGGGGCAGCACCACCCGTTCCTTTTTCTTCAGGGACTGGTACATGGCGTCGGCGTCCACCGGCTCGACGCCGATGATCTTGATTTCCGGCTTCAGGCGCTTGATGTAGGCCGCCACACCGGCGATCAGGCCGCCGCCGCCGACGGGGACGAAGATGGCGTGGATGGGCTTGGCGTGCTGGCGCAGGATTTCCATGCCCACGGTGCCCTGGCCGGCGATCACGTCCGGATCGTCGTAGGGGTGGATGAAGGTCAGCTTCTGTTCCTTCACCAGGGTCATGGCGTGCTCGTAGGCATCGCTGTAGGAGTCGCCGTGGAGCACCACTTTCGCGCCCCGTCCTGCCACCGCGTTGACCTTGATCTGGGGCGTGGTGGCGGGCATGACGATGGTGGCCTCGCACCCCAGCCGCTGGGCGGAGAGAGCCACCCCTTGGGCATGGTTGCCGGCGCTGGCGGCGATGACGCCGCGCTTCAACTGGGCCTTGGGCAACTGGGCCATCTTGTTGTAGGCGCCCCGCAGCTTGAAGGAAAACACCTCCTGCATGTCCTCCCGTTTCAACAACACCTTGTTGTGCAGCCGCTGGGACAGGTTGGTCGCCTCTTCCAGGGGGCTTTCGATGGCCACGTCGTAAACTTGAGCGGTGAGGATTTTTTCCAGATAATCGGTGGCAGGCGCTGTTTTCATGGGTTTCGGCGGATTCGGCTATATATCCCGAGGATTATACGGGATTTGAGAAAACGGCGGGTTGGGCTATGCTTAACCCCTTCGTACAAAAGTAAAACAGGAACACACATGACGCAGGACGAATTGAAACAGGCGGTGGCACGGGCGGCCATCGAATACGTGCCCAGCGGGGCGATCATCGGCGTGGGCACCGGCTCCACGGCCAATTTCTTCATCGACGAACTGGGCAAGATCAAGAACAAGATCGAGGGCGCGGTGGCCAGTTCCGAGGCGTCCGCCAAGCGGCTGCGGGGCCACGGTATCGAGGTGCTGGACCTGAACAGCCTGGAAGAGGACCTGCCGGTGTACGTGGATGGCGCCGACGAAATCACCGAGCACATGCACATGACCAAGGGCGGCGGCGGCGCCCTGACGCGGGAGAAGATCGTCGCCGCGTGCAGCAGGAAATTCATCTGCATCGCCGACGAGAGCAAGCTGGTGCCGCTGCTGGGCAAGTTTCCCCTGCCGGTGGAAGTCGTTCCCATGGCACGGGGCTACGTGGCGCGGGAACTGAAAAAGCTCGGCGGCGACCCGGTGCTGCGCCAAGGCTTCACCACCGACAACGGCAACATCATCCTCGATGTGCTCAACATGAAGATCATGAATCCGGTGGAACTGGAGGGGGCCATCAACCAGATTACCGGCGTGGTGACCAACGGCCTGTTCGCCCGCAGCCCGGCGGACGTGTTCCTGATGGGCACCCCAAACGGGGTGAAGACCCTGACGGCGAAATAAGACTGTAACAATAAAAGATTAGCCTCTCCCGGTTTAAACCGAATAACAGAGCGCGAGGAGACCCCGATGCTGCAAGAACATACCCTGAAGCAATTCGATGCCGATCTGGAGGCGGTGCGTTCCCGCGTGCTGCAAATGGGGGGGCTGGTCGAGGAACAGATCATCAACGCCATCGAGGCCTTGTCCACCGGCGATACCGACATGGCGGAGCGGGTGATCCAGGACGATCACCGGGTCAACGCCATGGAAGTGGAGATCGACGAGGATTGCAACCAGATGATCGCCCTGCGTCAGCCCACCGCCGGCGACCTGCGCATGATCATGACGGTGGTGAAGACCATCACCGACCTGGAGCGCATCGGCGACGAGGCGGAGAAGATCGGCCGCATGACCAAGCTGTTGTTCGAAAACGACCAACTCTCCATGCCCCGCTTCACCGAGGTGCGCCACATGAGCGAAATCGTCGTGGACATGCTGCGCAAGTCCCTGGACGCCTTCGCCCGCCTCGACTTGGCCGCCGCCGCCCAGGTGGTGCGCCAGGACATGGACGTGGACAGCGAATACCGCGCCAGCCTGCGCCACCTCATCACCTTCATGATGGAGGACCCGCGCAAGATTTCCATGGCCATCGAAATCCTCTTCGTCATCAAGGCCCTGGAGCGTTGCGGCGACCACGCCAAGAACATGGCGGAATACGTTGTCTACATGGTCAAGGGCAAGGACGTGCGCCACGTGGCCCTGGAAGAAATCGAGCGCGAAGCCGCGTCCGACTAGCCACGGGGTGCGGAACCCTTTATCCTCGCCGCTTTCGATAACGGCTTGGCTGGCCGGGGCGGGATGGACCGCGCCGGCGTTTGAGGGGGAAAGAGGGGAAATGTCAGAGCACGCAACGCTCGCCGCGGTGGATTTGGGGTCCAATAGTTTTCGGCTGGAAGTGGCCCGGGTGGTGGAGCACCAGATTTATCCCCTGGATTCCCTGAAGGAAACGGTCCGCCTCGCCGCCGGCCTCACCGACGACAAGACCCTCGAACCCGAGGCCCAGGAGCGGGCACTGGCCTGCCTGCGGCGCTTCGGCGAGCGGCTGCGGGGCCTATCCCGCCAGTCGGTGCGGGTGGTGGGCACCAACACCCTGCGGGTGGCGACAAACGCTCCCGACTTCCTCAGCCAGGCCCAGGCCGCCCTGGGTTTTCCCATCGACATCATCTCCGGCCGGGAAGAGGCGCGCCTGATCTATCTCGGCGTCTCCCACAGCCTGCCGCCCAGCGACGAGAGGCGGCTGGTGGTGGATATCGGCGGCGGCTCCACCGAGTTCATCATCGGCAGCCGCTATACCCCCCTGGAAATGGAAAGCCGCTACATGGGCTGCGTCAGTTTCAGCCGGCGCTTCTTTTCCGACGGCAAGATCACCAAGGCCAGCCTGGAAGCGGCGGAACTGGCCGCCCGCAGCGAAATCCGCAACATCACCGTGGACATGAGCGCTCCCCGCTGGGACATGGCCATCGGTTCCTCCGGCACCGCCAAGGCCCTGGCCGAGGTGCTGGTGGCCAACGGCCTGTCCGACGAAGGCATCACCGCCGAGGGCATGGCCCAGTTGCGGGTCCTCCTCCTCAAGGCCAAGGACGTTGCCAAGCTGACCCTGCCGGGTCTCAAGCCCGACCGCATCCCGGTGCTGCCCGGCGGCTTCGCCGTCATGTCGGCGATCTTCTCCGAGTTGGGCATCCAGCGCATGAGCCTGTCCGACAGCGCCCTGCGGGAAGGCCTGCTGTACGACCTGCTGGGCCGCATCGAGCACCACGACACGCGGGACGCCACCGTGCGCCAATTCATGAAGCGCTACCACGTGGACCGCAAGCAGGCCATGCGGGTGGAGGAGCTGTCCGCCGCCCTGCTGGAGCAGTTGGCGGAGCAGATTCCCATGGACCTGGCCGCCTCCCTCCAACTCCTGGGTTGGGCGGCGCGGTTGCACGAAACCGGCCTCGCCATCGCCCACAACGGCTACCATAAGCACGGCGCCTACATCATCCAGAACGCCGACATGCCCGGCTTCTCCCGCCTGGACCAGACCCGCCTGGGGATGCTGGTCCACGCCCAGCGCCATTCCCTGGGCAAGGTCGCCCCCCTGGTGGGCGACCATGCCGACTGGGCCATGGCTCTTTCACTGCGCTTGGCGATCCTCTTCTACCGCAACCGCAGCGATGTCCACCTGCCCCGCTTCAAGCTGCACTGGACCGGCAAGGGCTTCGAACTGAGCCTGGACAAGGCGTGGCTGGAGCAGAACCTGCTGATCGAGACCATGCTTGCCGCCGAGGCGAAGGAATGGAAGACGGTGGGGCTGGGGTTCAAGGTGGCGGGGGAGTAAGGGCTCCCCTCGTCGCCTTACCCGCTGCGTAGGTTGGTCTGCACTGAAACACCCCCTTTTCAGGGGGTGTTCTCTTCCACGAACTGCGGGAAATACTCCGCGTCCACGATATACGTCCCGTCGCAGTTGAACGACGCCCGCACCAGCCCCTGGGAGAGGGAGATGGCGGCGTTGCGCAGGTAGTAGCCGTCGATTTCCCGCAGGCGGTTGAAGGACTGGGTGATTTCCTTGATCTGGTGCTTAGCCAGGGGTTTCCATTCCTCCCGCTGCCGGTCCATCAGGGCCTGCCAGTGGGGGGGCAGGTATTGGCGCAGGGGGCCCTTTTGCACCACGTCCTTGACCCGGCGGATGATGCGCATCTTTTCCTGGTAGGGGACGAGGACGAAATGGCGCTCCAGGTAGCCGTCGCCGAGGAGGGCGTCGGCGTCGTGGATTTCGTAGTTGAAGGGGTTGAACACCGATTCGGTGCGCACTTCGTTGCTGTTGAAGCCGATGTAGATGCCGTAGCAGCCGCTCTTGCGCAGCAGCCATTCGCAGGCTTCCAGCACTTCCTTGGCGCGCAGGTCGATGCGGCTTGCGTGGCGGGGGCGGAGGGGGACGGTTTCGCGCAGGGTGGGGTCGCCGCGCACGCTGACGGCGAGCTTGCCCGGCGGCAGGCCGAAGGCGCCGACGATGGCTTCGTGAATCACGTCGTATTCACGGTGGGGTTGAACGATGCAGGCTTCCATGTGCTCCCTTTGGAGAGGGGCGGAGGATAAACGTTCCCGGTGACGGCTTGATGACGGCGATTATTTCGCCAAAAGCTCCAGCAGGGCGGCCTGGGCGGTATAGGGCTTGGCGCGGCCGGGCTTGGCGCGCTGGTAGCCGCCCTCGGCATCCATCAGCCAAGCCTGGCCGTTGTCCTTGAGGAAGGGTTGCAGGCCCTCGCGGATCACCCGCTTCTTCAGCTTCGGGTCCAGCACCGGGAAGCAGGTCTCGATGCGGCGGAAGAAGTTGCGGCTCATCCAGTCGGCGCTGGCGAGGTAGAGGGGCTCCTTGCCGTCGTCCCAGAAGTAGAACACACGGGAGTGTTCGAGGAAGCGGCCGACGATGGAGCGGACGCGGATGTTTTCCGATACGCCGGGGATGCCGGGGCGCAGGGCGCAGACGCCGCGCACGATGAGTTCGATTTTTACCCCGGCGCAGGAGGCCTCGTAGAGGGCTTGGATGATCTGGGGCTCGAGGAGGGAGTTCATCTTGGCGATGATTACCGCCTTCTTGCCCGCACGGGCGTGTTCCGCTTCCTGTTGGATGGCCTTGATAAGGTTGGGGTGGAGGGAGAAGGGGGACTGCCACAAATGTTGGAGTTCTCCCGCCTTGCCCAGGCCGGTGAGTTGGATGAAGACTTCCGCCACGTCGGCGCAGAGGGCCTCGTGGCGGGTCATGACGCCGAAGTCGGTGTAGAGCTTGGCGGTACGGGGGTGGTAGTTGCCGGTGCCGAGGTGGACGTAGCGGCGGATGCCGCCTTCCTCCCGGCGCACCACCAGGGCCATCTTGGCGTGGGTCTTGTAGCCCACCACGCCGTACACCACGTGGGCGCCGGCCTCTTCCAGCTTGGCCGCCCAGTTGATGTTGGCCTCCTCGTCGAAGCGGGCCAGCAGTTCCACCACGGCGGTGACTTCCTTGCCGTTGCGGGCGGCGGTGATCAGGGCCTGCATCAGGGCGGAGTCGGAACTGGTGCGGTACACCGTCTGCTTGATCGCCAGGACGTTGGGGTCGGTGGCGGCCTGCTCGATGAATTCCACCACCGGGTTGAAGCTCTGGTAGGGGTGGTGGAGGAGGATGTCGCCCTTGCGGATGAGAGAAAAGTAGTCGTTCTCCTTCTTCAGCGTGTCCGGCAGGCCGGGGGTGAAGGGCTTGAACTTGAGGTCCGGGCGGTCCACCCAGTCCGGCACCTGCATCAGGCGCACCAAGTTCACCGGGCCCTCGACCCGGTACAAGTCGGCCTGCTCCAGGCCGAACTGTTCCAGGAGGAAGTCGGCCATTTCCGGCGAGCAGTTTTCCGCCACTTCCAGGCGCACGCCGTCGCCGTAGTTGCGCTGGGGCAGTTCCCCCTGGAGGGCGGTGCGCAGGTTGGAGATTTCCTCCTCGTCCACGAACAGGTCGCTGTTGCGGGTGACGCGGAATTGGTAGCAGCCCCGCACCTGCATGCCGGCGAAGAGTTCGCCGACATGGGCGTGGAGAATGGAGGAGAGGAAGACGAAATCGTAGGCGTTTTCCGATACTTCCTTCGGCAGGCGGATCACCCGTGGCAGGGAGCGGGGGGCTTGGACCACGGCGGTGCCGGAGTTGCGCCCGAAGGCGTCCTTGCCTTCCAGTTCCACGGCGAAATTCAGGCTCTTGTTGAGAATGCGCGGGAAGGGATGGGCCGGGTCGAGACCGATGGGGGTCAGCACCGGCTCCAGTTCCCGTGCGAAGAAATCCTTGATCCACGCCCGCTGGGCGTCGTTCCACTGGCTGCGGCGGAGGAAGTGGATGCCTTCTTGGGCCATTTCCGGCAGCAGGACGTCGTTGAACAAGCGGTATTGGCGCGCCACCAACTGGTGGGCCTGCGCGCTCACTAGCTCGAAGGCGTGGCGCGGGGTGAGGCCCTCGGGGCCGGTGGTGGCGGCGTTGAAACGGATCTGCTCCTTGAGGGAGGCGACCCGCACCTCGAAGAATTCGTCCATGTTGCTGCTGACGATGCAGAGGAATTTCAGCCGCTCCAATAGGGGGTTGGAGTTGTCCACGGCCTGTTCGAAAACCCGGGTGTTGAATTGCAGCAGGCTCAGTTCGCGGTTGATGTAGTACTGGGGCGAGGTGAAATCCGTCATGGCTCGGTCAGAAGGCAAGGTGAGGGGCCTTGCCCGGCGGATTGCCGGGCGGGTCCGGGATTATTGCTTGGGGGGGACGAAGCCGCCTACCTGGTCGGCGCCGCCGCCGAAGAAGTAGGACTCGGCTTGGGTCATCAGGTACTTGCGGGCGTTGGGGTCGGCGAGATTGAGGCGGTTCTCGTTGATCAGCATGGTCTGGTAGCGCAACCACGCTTGCCACGCTTCCTTGGAGACGTTGTCGAGAATCTTCTTGCCCAGTTCTCCTGGGTAGGGGGGGAAATCCAGGCCTTCGGCCTCGCGTCCCAGCTTGATGCAATTCACCATGCGTGCCATTTGTTGTCGAGCTCCAGCAGTATTGTTTACTCAAAGATGATAGCGCAAAACCGCCTCCTGCAACCACCTCGGCGGGGCGCTTATTCCTCGCGGCGGAATTCCCCCTCGATCACCCCGTCCGGGGGCGGTGGCGGCGGGCTGCGGTGGGCCAGGGCGAAGACCAGCAGGGGCAGGGCGAGGAAGTCGCTGATGACGCCGGGGAAGATCAGC
>JAGUYQ010000198.1 GCA_020061285.1 Betaproteobacteria bacterium | reverse complement strand
GTTGAAGGGGACGTTCTTGTAACGCAGGGTGATGACCGAACGCTGCACGAAGGGGCAGACCTTGAAGCTGACCAGTTCCAATTGTTCCATGTAATTTCCTTCTCGCGAGTTGGACGGCATGCTCCTTTGCCGCACGGCCAACCCTAGTTACAGAACGATTCCCAGCAGGCGGGGCAAGGCTCGGCCAGGAGCCGGTCCATCCATTCCACCGCTGCCTCCAGGTTTGCCACGGCGGCGGCGCTCAGGGGCTCCCCCAGATCGAAACGCTCGCCGCGCACCGCCAGTAAAAAAGCGGGGGGCGCCTCCCGACCGTACACTTGGCGAAACACCGCCAGCACCGACGCCGGCGACAGGGCATGGGTAGTATAGCCCACCTCCCCGTTCGCCTGTAATCGCGAGAACCGGAAGGGTGGCGGAGCGGCGACGCTGGCGTCGATGAACAGTGCCAAGCCGGCCCCGTCGAGGTCGGCGGCGTGCTCCACCTGAAGTTGGAAATCGGTGATCAGTTCCGGTGCCGTGTGCTCGGGAAAACTTGTCGAAAGGGAAGCGACGCGGTCGAGGAGCAGCGGCCCCAGGGCGTCATCGCCGCGGCTGGGGTTGCCGCAGGCGAGAATGACGAGGCGGCCGCTCACCGCGCCCCCGCTTATTGCAGGTAACAGGAAGCAGAATCGGCGGGGGCGCCGCTGGCGACCTCTTCCGGGGTGGCTTCGCGGACACCGGCCACGTCTACCACGAAGGTAACGGTCTTGCCCGCCAGGGGATGATTGGCGTCGATGGTGAGCTTGCCGTCCTCGATGCGGGTAACCCGGAACTGCATGGCTTCGCCGCGCTCGTTTTCGAACTCCACTTCGGCGCCGATGTGGCGGAACTCGGGCGGCACATTGTCCACGTCATCGGTAAAGGTCAGTTCCGGCCGATGGGGACCGAAACCCTCCTCGGCGGACAAGGTCACCTCCACCCGCTCGCCCACGGCCTTGCCGTCGAGGGCCTCCTCGACCTGCACGAACAGCTCGCTGCCCGCGCCATGGATATAGCCCACCGGCACATCGGACTGCTCGAACACACTGCCGCTGTCGTCAAGAATGGAGTAGGTAAGGTAAATCACCTTGTTTTTCGCTACCTTCTGCTCAGACATGAAATGCTTTCCCGCTCGGTATAAAGCCCACAGTTTACCCCATCGACCCGGGTCTATCCATGCGTCGCCGGACCGGCGGCGGATTTCCACGCACAGCCCGCCACGGGCACGGTTAAAGGCTCGGATGGTGCCGCCGTGGGCCTCGACCACATGGCGGGCGATGGCCAGACCCGCACTCCCAACCCCTTCGGGCCAGCCATGCCGGCCTTTTTTGCGCTCTGGGGAACCTATGCCTTGGGGATTATCTCGAGGGAGACTTCCAGGGGTTTGTGATGGGCGGCGGCCTCCCAGCTCAAGGTCAGAGTGACCGCCTGCATGATTTTCTCGAATCCCGCCTCGGACTGGGACACGGTGAAATGGGGGCGGCCCACCAGCTTGGCGGGACGGCTGCTGCGCAGCACCACTTTGCCACCCAGGACAGCGTCTTCCAGCACCAGTTCGCTCATGCCGTCCAATTCCAGCACCTGGCCGAAACCGCAGGGAATATCGCCCTGGTAGGCATAGTGCCCGGCCGGGCCGTCGCAACTCGGCATGGCGAGGTTGATCTCGGTGCGCAGACCGTGGTGCGCCTTGCCGTGGAAATGGTAAGCCACGTTCAGCTTGTTGCCCTCCAGGGCGATCACTTTATGCAACTGGCACGAGGACGAGCGGTACTCCAGGGTACCTTCCCGGCGGCGCGATTCGGCGGCGTAATCCCGCACCGGCAGGGCCTCCTCGCCCTCCTGCCAGACGGTGTCGAGAAACAGGGCGCGGCCATAGCCGTCGAATACCAAGTCATCGGACGTGATGACGTGCTTGAAGCTCACCCGGTCATGGGCGGAAGCGATGCCCTCCTCCCACAGCTTGTGCTGATGGGCCCCCTCCTGCAACTGGATCTTGCGGTAATAGTGCTCCGGCTGGCGGCGCAGGGTGTCGCCGAAGTTGTGCTTGAGGGCGTAGGCATCGAGCTCCCGCACCGCGGCGGCGCCGTCTTCCGCCACCACCGCCTGGAGGATGTCGTTGTGGAGAAACGCCTCCTCCACCCCGTCCAGGTCCAAGTCGGCCCACTCCAGAGCCGACCGGGGCTGCAAGCGGTCCAGCTCCCCCTCCAGGGCAACCATGGCCCGGTACACGGCGCGGCGCAGGTGGGGCAGGTAAAGGCCGCCGAAGAGGCCGTGCCAGTAGGCGTCGTTGGCCTGGGCGTCGTACAGTTCCCGGCGCAGGGCGGCGGTTTTGTGTTTTTCCGGCAGTGCGTCGAAGCGGGCCGAAAGCTGGAGCATGCGCTTGTGCATCCAGTTAGATTCGGGATAGCGGGAGAAGAAGTTTTTCCAGATACCGCCCCGCAGGAAGGCCTTCTGGCGCTCGAACTGGCCGGCGTTCTTGCTGTTCTGCACCAGGTCGGCGAACTCGTTGGCTTCCTGGGCCGGCAGGGTCCATTCGTTCATCTCGATGTAGGAGGTGGTGGGCAGGTACACCACGCCCCGAGTCCGGGCCGCTTGATGATACTCCCGGTAGAGGCCGGTGCGGATATGGGGCGAGGCCAGCACGCCCTGGATGAAATCGGCCAGCCAGCCCTTCTCGTACACCCATTGGTAGGTCTCGGGCCAGATGCCGAATTTCTCGATGTCGTCGAAATAGATCGCGGCGGCGTGGTCGCCTTCCTCACGCGCCAGGCTTTCCAGGTAGCCGACGGCCTCGGCGGCGGTGGAGAAGGGCAAGCGGTAGCGCAGGGCCTCGGAAATGGGGAACAGGTCCAGGCGGCGGCCGTCCTCCTCGGTGGTGAAATAGCCGTTCAGCTCTTCCATGCGCCTGCCGGCGCAGAGGAAGTGGTAATCGTCCACCGTCACGTAGCCGATGCCGGAATCCGCCAGGGCCGGCACCACCGTCGCCTCCCATACCCGCTCGGTCAGCCAGGCGCCCTCGGGGCGCTGGCCGAAACGCTGCTCCAGCTTGTCGGACAAGGCGACGATCTGCCCCACCCGGTCCCGGTAGGGAATCACCGCCAATACCGGCTCGGTGTCGCCGGCTCCCACCAGTTCCGCCTGGCCCCGCTGCACCATTTCCCGAAGTAGCGCCATATCCTCGGGATACCGCTCCAGCAGCCAATCCAGCAGCCAGCCGGAAAAGTGGATGGCGAAGCGGAATTCGGGAAAGCGGTGCAGGGTATGGATAAAGGGCTTGTAGCAGCGGAAGTGGGCGTCTTCCAGCACTTCGGGGAAATTGCCTACGGGCTGGTGGGCATGCACGCCCAACAGGAGGGTGACGGTGTGTGTCATGGATAATTGTTCCGCGGTGGGTAGGTTGCCATTATAGCTGTCGCAGGACGGTTGTTCATGTCGAGCGCCGCATGGTGCCCCCCGCCTCCACCCCCGACGAACTGCCGCGGCAGATGGGACGCTTGAGGTCGGCGGGGGCCGGCAGTTTAAGGAGTCCGTACAGGATCGCCAGGTTGTCGCGGAATAGCTTGTCGAAGCTGCTGACGCTGACTTCCGGGTTGTAGTCGCCGAACCACCAGAACCAGTCGGACCCCTCGCAGTCGGACAGGTGGCTGCGGGCTGCGTCCTGCTCCTCGGCCGTCAGCCGCCCGCTGGCCATCACCATGTCGAAACTCGCCTTGGCCGCGCACAGGAGGTCCCAGGCCCGGTTCTTGGCCGAATCGCCGATCCAGGTGGAAAAATTGCCGTACACCCAGCTTCCCGCCGTGAGTTTCGGCAGAAAGCCATGCTCCGTGCAGGGCGGACGCTTGCCGGGATGGGTGCCGCGCTCGGCGCAAAACTCCAGGTAGTCGCGAAAGGTGGTGGTGCGGATAAAGGGATGGTGCTGCAAGGCGGCATAGAGACCGGAGAGGAAGTAATAGCCGTTGTAGGGGTAATACTCCCAGGCGTTCTCGCCGTCCATGATGACGCTCACCACCGGCTCCTCGCCTTCCGGCGTGCGGTGCCAAATGGCCTCCAGTTGCTGGATGAAATGGTTCACCGCGTCGCTGCCGTACCACTTGGCGTACTCGAAGCCGATCAGATCGGACAGCACGTCGTCGCGGAAGAAACAGGCCAGGTGCTCCAGCCCGTCCACTTGGTAGGGCCGGTAAAGATAGGCGGACTGCTCGGGCAGGCCCGCATCGTGGCGGGTATTATGCAAACTGTTCACCAGCACTCCCTGGCCGGTGGCCGCCCAGCGGCAGCCCTGCTCGGCCAGCAGGCGCAGGGTTTCCATCGACACCCCGCCCTCCGCCGGCCACAT
>JAGUYQ010000089.1 GCA_020061285.1 Betaproteobacteria bacterium | reverse complement strand
GACTTAGCGCCGATGATAGTGTGCATCCGCACGTGAAAGTAGGTCATCGCCAGGCTCCCGTCCTAAACCAAAGCCCTCCTCCGGAGGGCTTTGGCGTTTGGGGACAAGGGAAAGATGCAACGCATCCCGCTATTCCTCCCGTCTCATCGCCAAGGCCATGTCGTAAAGGCGATTCTTTTTCCCGCCGGAAATTTCAGCCGCCAGCTTCACCGCCTGCTTGAGCGGCAGTTCGGATAACAGTATCTCCAACAGGCGTGCTTCATCCCTGTCGGAGTCGGCTTGATCGCCGGGGTGTCCGCTGACCAGGAGCACGAACTCTCCTTTCAGGCGATTGGGGTCCTCTTTCAGCCAGTCGACGGCTCCCCCAAGGGGGCGGCTATGGATGGATTCAAACAGTTTGGTCAATTCCCGGCAGAAGGTGATTTGCCTCGTCGCGCCAAGTATTTCCGCCAGATCGGCCACCGTCTCCAGCACCCGATGGGGGGCTTCGTAAAAGACCAGGGTGTAAGGCAGTTGCGCCAAGCCCTGGATCGCCTTGGCCCGTGGGCCGTGCTTGGGGGGTAGGAAACCGTAGAAGAGGTAATGGGGGTTGTCGTCGCCCGCTGCGGATAAGGCGGTGGCTACGGCGGAAGGGCCGGGGATGGGGCAGACACGGTAGCCCCGGCGCCGGGCCTCGTTGACCAGAAGTGCACCGGGATCGCTGATGGCGGGGGTGCCCGCATCACTAATCAGGGCAACAGTCTTGCCCTGGTCCAGGGTTTTAAGCAGCGCCTCGGTGGCGCTCCGCTCGTTATGTTCGTGGAGCGCCTGAAGGCGCGCGGAAATGCCGAAATGACGGAGAAGCTTGGCGGAGGTGCGGGTATCCTCGGCGGCGACGAGATCGGCTTTCCTGAGCGTTTCCAAGGCGCGCAGGGTAATGTCCTGCAAATTTCCTATGGGCGTGGCGACAACATATAATGTGCCTTTATCGAGAACAGGTTGCTGATCAGGATGCAAGGTAGAAACTCCCTCCTTGGGATGGTGGCGATGGCATTTCTGTTGGGCTTGGCGAGTCCGGCCATGGCGGATCAAGAGCCGCCGCAGCCAGGTTCACCAGGAAAAGCTACAGGTGAAATTCTAACCCCAAACCGCGTCGGCGATGGGCCTGCCGCGCCTGGGGCGAGTGTTCCCCGCCGCGCCTGCCTGATTCTTCCCTTGCAATCCGAGAGCTACGGGGCCTTGGCGGAACCGGTTCAAGCCGGATTCGCGGCGGCGCAGCAGGTGGACGAGGCGCAAGCCAATTTTGTTACCCGTGTCTATGCCACGGGGGATGGGCCCGAAGAGTCCGTAGCCGCCTACCGGCAGGCGCTGGCGGACGGATGCGTGGCGGTGGTGGGACCCCTGACGCGCAACTCGGTGACGGCCGTGGCGAAAAGCGGTCTGGTCACGGTGCCGACCATCGCGCTGAATTTGCCCGACACCGATGAGAAGCGACGGCCAAAACAATTGTATTCCTTCGGTATCCAGGTCGAGGCCGAGGCGCGCATGGTGGCCCGCTACGCCCACGACAGAGAGGGGCGCCGTGCCATGACGGTGACGGCCTCGACGCCCTTGGGCAAGCGCATGCAGCAGTCCTTTGCCGATGAGTGGATGGGCCTGGGGGGGGAGGTGACGAACAACTATGTCCTGCCGCCGGGCAAGCAAGTCTATACGGGGCTGCAGGAAGAGATTGCCACGGCCGAGCCGGATTTTGTTTTTTTCGCCGCCGACAGCCGGCGGGCGCGCCTCGCCCGCCCCTTTATGGGGACCGGCGTTGCGGCCTACGGCACCTCCCAGGTCTATGGGGAAAAAGACGAGGCACAGCGTAACGTGGACCTGAACGGGGTCATGTTCGTCGATATGCCATGGCTGCTACAGCCCGACCACCCCGCCGTGATGATTTACCCCCGCCCGCCGGAAAGCTACTCCCTGGACATGGAACGTTTGTACGCGCTGGGTATCGATGCCTACCGCCTGCTGAACTGGCTGGTCAAACCGTCCTTTCGGGACGGCAATGTGGTCCTGGACGGGGTGACGGGCCGGATAAGCCTGGGTGACCATGGCCAGTTCGAGCGCGAACTGCCCCTGGCCGAATTCCGGCAAGGGGAAATCAAGCTGATATCGCCCGCCCAATTCCCATGAAACGCGAGGGCGACCAGGGTGAAACGCTGGCCGGGGAGTTCTTGGCGGCAAAAGGCCTGCGCCTGGTGCAGAAAAATTACCGCTGTCGCCAGGGTGAAATCGACTTGATCTGCCACGAGGGCAACACCCTGGTCTTCGTGGAAGTGCGCCTGCGCCGTGGGGCGGCGTTCGGGGGGGCGGCGGAAAGCATCACTATGGCCAAGCGCCGCCGCCTGCTTTTGGCGGCTCGGCATTACTTGGCGAATTTAGGCGGTGCCCTTCCGCCTTGCCGTTTCGATGCGGTTCTGCTGAAAGGCTTGAACCCGTCCGACGTGGAATGGGTCAAGGACGCTTTTTCCGAATGACGGCCGGGTTTCTGCTGTTGCCGTGACGCGCTACAATCCCCCTTTCATAACCAAGAGTGTTTGCATGGACCTGGTCGCCAGAATCAGCAACAACTTTACCGAGAGCGCGCATTTCAAGCTACAGGCCTTGGATATCCTGGCCGCCCCCCTGGCCGAGGCCTCCGAGCGCATGGTCCAATGCCTTCTCGCCGACGGAAAAATCCTCAGTTGCGGCAACGGCGGCTCGGCGGCCGATGCCCAGCATTTTTCCGCCGAGCTGCTCAACCGTTTCGAAATGGAGCGCCCGGCCTTGGCGGCCATGGCCCTGACGACGGATACCTCGACTCTGACCTCCATCGCCAACGACTATTCCTTCGAGCAGATATTCGCCAAGCAGATATTGGCCTTGGGCCAGCCGGGGGATGTGCTGCTGGCGATTTCCACCAGCGGCAATTCGCCCAACGTGGTCCAGGCGATCAAGGCTGCCCATGAGCGGGAAATGGCCGTGGTGGCGCTGACCGGCAAGGGAGGCGGACAAATTGGGGAACTCTTGCGGGATGGGGACATCCATCTTTGTGCGCCAGGCGAACGGACGGCGCGGATACAGGAAATCCACCTGTTGTCCATTCATTGCCTGTGCGACGCCATCGATTGTTTGCTTATGGGAGTCGAATAATGCGTTTCAATATGTTGATTCTAGTGGCCCTGTTGGCCCCGGCCATCCAGGCCTGCGCACCGGTGGTGGTGGGCGGGGCCGCCGTGGGCGGGGCCGTGGTGGCCAGCGACCGCCGCACTTCCGGCACCTACGTGGAAGACCAGGGAATCGAAATCAAGGCGGGCAACCGTATTTCCGAATCGCTGGGGGATAAGGTGCACACCAACGTCACCAGCTTCAACCGTAGCGTGCTCATCACCGGCGAAGCCACCAGCGAAGAGGCCAAGCAGGAAGTGGAGCGCATCGTGCGCGGCATTCCCAATGTCCGCGGCGTGGTCAACGAAGTGGCGGTGGCGGGGCTCAGCTCCTTTACCTCCCGCAGCAACGACACCTTCATCACCTCCAAGGTGAAGGCCCGCTATCTGGAGGCCGCCAAGTTCCAGTCCACCCACGTCAAGGTGGTGACCGAGAACGGCGTGGTGTACCTGCTCGGCATCGTCACCCGGAAGGAAGCCGATGACGCGGCGGAACTGGCCAGTACCACCAGCGGGGTGAAGAAAGTGGTCAAATTGTTCGAGTACCTGGATTGAGCGGATTATCAGCCCCGGCCTTCGAGGGCAAAATCTGCCTTGCCGCCGACTTGGCAACGCGGGTCGCCGATTTGCCCAGGCCCCTGGTTTTCACCAACGGCTGCTTCGATATCCTCCACCGCGGCCACGTCACCTATCTGGCCCAGGCCCGCGCCCTGGGCGCCAGCTTGCTGGTGGGGGTCAACAGCGATGCGTCGGTGCGGCGTCTCGGCAAGGGCGACGATCGTCCTGTCAACGTTCTGGAAGACCGCATGGCCGTTCTGGCGGCCCTGGAATGCGTGGACTTGGTGGCCCCTTTCGACGAGGACACTCCCCTCAGCCTGATCCTGGCCTGCCGGCCCGATATCCTGGTGAAGGGGGGCGACTGGCCGGTGGAGGCCATTGTTGGGGCGGAGCAGGTCATCGGCTGGGGCGGGACGGTGCGTTCCATCCCGTTCCTGTTCGATCGTTCCACCACCGCGACCCTGGCCAAAATCCGCCAGGCTTCCTGACGTATCCTTCCCGATGCTGCCCGCTGAATTCGTTACCCGCCTGAAGGCACTGCTGCCCGCCGACGCGCTGTTGCTGGATCCGGCGGAGTGCTATGCCTACGGCTACGACAACAGCCGCAAGGTGTTTCCCCCTGAGGCGGTGGCCTTGCCGACGATGGCCGGCCAAGTGGCGGAAATCGTTGCCCTGTGCAATGGGCACCGCGTGCCTGTCGTCCCCCGTGGGCGCGGCACCGGCACGGCGGGCGGCAGCCTGCCGGAGCAAGGTGGGCTGGCATTGTCCCTGGAGCGGATGCGGCGCATCCTGGCGGTGGACCCGGCCAACCGGGTGATGGTGGTGGAGCCGGGGGTGCTCAACCGGGAGGTCCAGGACGCCGCCCGGCAGCATGGGTTCTTCTGGCCTCCGGACCCTTCCAGCAGCGATTACTGTACCGTGGGGGGCAACGTGGCCACCTGCGCCGGCGGCCCCCATGCGGTGAAGTACGGCGTGACCCGTGACCATGTGCTGGGCTTGCGGGCGGTGACCGGCAAGGGGGAAATCATCCGGACCGGCTGCTACACCACCAAGGGCGTGGTGGGTTACGACCTCACCCGTCTGCTGATCGGTTCGGAAGGGACTCTGGCGGTGGTCACCGAGGCGACCCTGAAGCTGACTCCCCTTCCCCCGGCCGTGGGCGGCATGACGGCGCACTACCGTGACATGGAGAGTTGCGCCGCGGCGATCGCATCCATCATGGGCCAGCGCCATGTTCCCAGCGCCCTGGAATTCATGGACAGTGCCGCCCTGGACCTGATCCGGACACGCCAGCCGCAACTGCTTCCCCCGGACACGCGGGCGATGCTGATCATCGAAGTGGATGGCTCAGAGACGGAGGTCACCGAAGGGGCGGCGGCGATTTTGGCGGCCTGTCAAAACGAGGGGCTGATCGACGCCCGGCGCGAGGCGGACAGCCGCGCCCTCTGGGCCGCCCGCAAGTCCCTGTCGCCGCTGCTGCGGGATATCGCGCCGAAGAAGATCAACGAAGATATCGCCGTTCCCGTTTCCCGCCTGCCTGATCTATTGCGGGGACTGGCGGAATTAAGCGCCCGTTTCCGGGTGGCGAACGTGAACTTCGGCCATGCCGGCAACGGCAACATCCACGTCAATCTGTTGGTGAACCCGGACGATGCCGACGAGATGGCGCGGGCGGGGGCATGCCTGAGCGAGGTGTTCGACCTGGTACTGCGCTTGGGTGGCACCCTGTCCGGGGAGCACGGCGTGGGCAGCGAGAAACGCCCCTTCGTGCCGCGGGAAATCGACCCGGCGACTCTCGCGGTGATGAAGGAAATCAAGAGGGTGTTCGACCCCCTTTCCATCCTCAACCCCGGCAAGCTGTTTCCCTAGGGCTTGGCGCACTCCACCGCTTTGATGGAGGTGCCGGGAAAGCGCAGCTTCAGCTTCACCATTTCCGCCATGGTTTTCTCATCCGCCTGACTGATGCGGATGACCGTCTGTCCCGTATCGTGCCTGCGGGCGCCGACCACGGCGGAACGCACGCCCTTGGCCTGGAGGGCGGCCAAGTGGCGCTTGGCCCCTTCCTCGCTGCTGAACACGCCGAGGGAAATGGCGTTTTTCCACGAAGCGTTGCCTTGCAGGATATAGCCCTCTTCAATTCCCATGGCCCGGATTTCACCCAGTTTTTTCTGGGCATCCTCGGCGCTGCGTAGGGATGGGATGTAAACCCAGTAGTTGCCGGTGTTCTCTTCCAGGCGCCGCAAGCTTGTGGCGCCCGGGCCGAGATGCAGGTTTTCCAGGGCTTGGCGTGCGGCGGGCAGCTTGTCGTCGCCAAGGGCGCCCCACTCCAGGCACAGGCCGGGGGTGCCGCCATTTTCCGGCAAGGGGGATGCTGCCGGTAGCTCATCCAGCAGTTTCAGTTTGCCGCTGTTGAAGGCGGGGTGGGATGGCAGGG
>JAGUYQ010000327.1 GCA_020061285.1 Betaproteobacteria bacterium | reverse complement strand
GGCAACGACCAGTGCTGCGGCGGGGCGGGGGCCTACTTCCTCCTCCAGCCGGAGATGGCGGGAAAGCTGCTGGATGATAAAATCGACGCTATCCGCGCCGTGAAGCCGGACTTCATCGCCACCGCCAACGTGGGCTGCGCCCTGCACCTGGGCTGCGGCGTGAAGGACGCCGGCCTCGGCGGCGCAATCGCCCACCCGGTAACCCTGGTGGCAAGACAACTGGGATTTGGAGGATAGCCGAGAATTGTAAGCTGAGAGTCGAGAGCCGCCGGCCTCGCTCTCGGCTCAACGCTCTCGACTCTCGACTCTCGACTCTCGACTTAAGGAAACATCATGCTCGACTTCGACAAACTGATCGTCCAATTCGACAAGGGCCTGCGCACCCTCTTCGCCCCCGCCCAGACTCTCCGCCCCCTCCCCGGCGACGACCTGCCGGAAGCGGAGATGAGCGCGGAGGAAAAGAGACTCGCCGCCCGCCTGATGCGCATCAACCACAGCGGCGAAATCTGCGCCCAGGCCCTCTACCAGGGCCAAGCCCTCACCGCCCGCGACCCGGAGGCCAAGGAAGCCCTGGAACAGGCGGCCTGGGAGGAAGTGGAGCACCTGCACTGGACGGAAAACCGGGTGAAGGACCTGGGGGGCCGCCTGAGCTTCCTCGACCCCCTGTGGTACATCAACTCCCTCGCCATCGGCGCCCTGGCCGGCGCCCTGGGGGACAAGTGGAACCTGGGCTTCCTCGCCGAAACCGAGCGCCAGGTGTGCGCCCACCTGGATGGTCACTTGAGCCGCCTCCCCGCCCAGGACGCCAAGAGCCGCGCCATCGTCGAACTGATGCGCGACGACGAGGCCCGCCACGCCACCACTGCCGTCGAGTACGGTGGTGCCGAACTGCCCCTGCCGGTGAAGTGGGGAATGAAGCTGACGGCGAAGGTGATGACAGGGACGGTTTATTGGGTTTGAGCCTACCTCCCCAATAACCCCCTTGATATGTATGCATCGAATACATATCATTAGCCCATGAACGTCGTTTTCGATCCCACGAAAGCTGCCGCCAACCTGAAAAAGCACGGAGTGTCTTTCGCCGAAGCCGAACCCGTGCTGTACGACCCCATGGCGCTAACACGGGAAGACGACGATGCCGAAGGCGAAGTCCGCTTCGTTTCAGTGGGGTTGGGTGCCCTCGGCCGACTGCTCACCGTGGTCTGGACCCAGCGTGACGACACACTACGACTGATCTCAGCCCGCGAAGCCACCAAAGGCGAAAGGAAATCCTATGAAAGCTGAATACGACTTCTCCGGCGCCAAACGCGGCGCTCCCGTCGAGTCCAAGGGCAAAACCCGCATCACCATCTTCCTCGACGACGACATCTTGGCCGCCTTCCGCGCCCGTGCCGAGGAAAGCGGCAAGGGCTACCAGACCCTCATCAACGAGGCCCTGCGCGCCGCCATTGCGGCGGAGAGTGCGCCGGTAACCGTGGAAACCCTGCGCAAGGTGTTGCGCGAGGAATTGCACGCGGCTTGAGGTGTAGTTACACCAAGCCTTTGTAGGCTGTCTCCCATACGCTCTTACGCCCTTTATCCGAAGCTTCTATGTCCGTTATCCATAACGATAAACTTGCAGTACTAATCGATGCCGACAACGCTCAAGCGTCAATCGTTAGCGAACTACTCGCGGAAGTTTCGCGCTATGGCACAGCCAGTATTAAGCGCGCCTATGGCGACTGGACCACGACGAATTTGAAGGGCTGGAAAGAAGTGCTACACAAGATGGCAATTCAACCCATTCAGCAATTCAGCTATACAACAGGCAAGAATTCGACAGATTCATCGTTGATTATCGATGCAATGGATTTGCTGCACGCTGGTAGAGTCAATGGCTTCTGCCTTGTCTCATCCGATAGCGACTTTACCCGCCTTGCGACGCGCATACGGGAGGCAGGCCTAGTTGTGTATGGATTTGGAGAAAAAAAGACCCCTCAACCATTCGTTGCCGCTTGTGACAAATTTATTTACACAGAAATTTTGAAGCCGGACCAACCAGTCAATGTACCTGACGAGCAGGCGCTAGAACCTGTTGAACCGATGATTCGTGCGGCTATCGCTGCGACAGCGCGAGAAAATGGTTGGGCGGCGCTCTCTGCAGTTGGCTCGATGATTCTAAAGAACAGTCCTTCATTCGACCCTCGTAACTATGGGTGCCCGAAACTAGGAGAATTGGTTCGCAAGCAGGATTATCTTGAAGTCAAAGAGATGCCCGTTAGCGATGGATCAACCAATGTTCACATATATGTTCGCCTCAAGGCCTAACCTCCTTTCCACAGGCAGCAAAAAGCTTCGCTTTTTCCGCTGAGCTACACCGTCACCCTTCCCGCACCTCAAAGTCATGGCTCACCTCGGCGCTCTTACCGAGCATGATGGACGCCGAGCAGTATTTCTCCGCCGACAGCTTCACCGCCCGTTCCACCACTTCCGGCTTCAGGCCCTTGCCCACCACCACGAAGTGCATGTGAATCTTGGTGAACACCTTGGGCTCGGTGGTGGCGCGGTCGGCGTCCAGTTCCACCCAGCAGTCGGTCACGTCCTGGCGGCTTTTCTTCAGGATGGACACCACGTCCACCGAGGAGCAGGCGCCCGTGCCCAGGAGCAGCATTTCCATGGGGCGGGGGCCCAGGTTGCGGCCGCCGATGTCGGGGGGGCCGTCCATCACCACGGCGTGGCCGCTCTCGGTTTCACCCATGAAGGCCAGGCCTTCGACCCACTTGACGCGTGCTTTCATGTTTTTTTCCTTTCTCTCAGCTTTTCAGCCGGTACCAGACCTGGCCGATGATTTCGTGAATATAGCGGGCGCTCCCCTCCAACGCCCGTGCATCGGGGAGAAAGTCGAGGGCGGTGAGCGCCTTGGCTTGATGGAAAACAATGCCCGCCGGCACCACCTTGAACCCCGCCCGTTCGAAAATCCACTTTGCCCTCGGCATGTGCCAAGCATGGGTCACCAGGTAGATGGTTTGCACGCCGCTGTCCTTGAGCAGTTCCCGGCTGAAATAGGCGTTCTCCCAGGTGTTGTTTGAACGGTCCTCCACCCAGCGCACCGGGACGCCGAACTCCCGCTCCAGCACCCGGCGCATGGTCTCCCCCTCGGACAGTTCGCCGCCGTCGGGCTTGCCGCCAGTGGACAGGAGCGGCAAGCCGGTCTGCCGCTGAAGCGTGGCGCCATAGCGCAACCGCGCCAGGGTGGCCCCGCTTACGGTGTCGCCGCCGTATTCGGGGGCGTTCAGGTAGCGCCCGCCCCCCAGCACCACGATGGCTTGGGCGGAGGAACGATAGCCCGGGGGCAGCAGGGCGCCCTCCTCCAGGCTCGCCAGCAGCCGCCCGGACACGGCGGGCAGGGACAGGACCGTCAACAGACCAAGGGACAGCATGACCAGCCCCTTCCCAAGAACGGTCCAGCGCTTGAGCAACATCAGCCCCAGCGCGCCGAGCAGCAGCAGGCCGAGGGGCGGCAAGAGAAAGGAGGCGATGAGGTTGGTGAGCAGCCAGTCCATGAAGCCCTAGCAAAATAGTGGGTTATCCGTCGCAGATGGCATTATAATGCCCTTTTTCAGCCAGCACCGAACCCATGTCCGAGCGATCCGCCATTCCCCACGACAACCCGGTCCCCGCCCCGCCCTTCTGGGGGGCGAAATGCATCGAGCACCTGTCTCTCAAGTCGGTGGTGCCGTTCATCAACAAGACCGCCCTGTACAAGTTCCAGTGGGGCTTCAAGCCCCAGGGCAAGTCGCCGGAGGAATACCGGGAATGGGCGAAGAAGGAGGTGGACCCCATCTTCAACCGCCTGGTGGCCCAGAGCGAGGCGGAGGGCATCCTCAAGCCCCAGGCGGTGTACGGCTATTTTCCCTGCCAGTCCCAGGGGAACGAGCTGATCGTCTATGCCGACCCGGAAGGGCGCACCGAGCGCTGCCGCTTCCCCTTCCCCCGCCAGACCACGGAGCGCAAGCTGTGCATCGCCGACTTCTTCCGCCCGGTGGAGAGCGGGGAGATCGACGTCGTGGCCTTCCAGTTGGTGACCATCGGCCAGGGGGCCTCGGACCACGCCCGCGACCTGTTCCAGCGCGACGTCTACCAGGAATACCTCTACTGGCACGGCCTCGATGCGGAAGGGGCGGAGGGCCTGGCGGAGTTCATCCACCGCCGGGTGCGGGTGGAACTGGGCTTCGGCAACCAGGACGCACGGGAAATCCAGGACATGATCAAGCAGCACTACCGGGGCAGCCGCTATTCCTTCGGCTACCCGGCCTGTCCCAACCTCCACGACCAGGACAAGATTCTCGACCTGCTGGAAGCCCACAAGATCGGCGTCACCCTGGGGGACGAGGACCAGTTGTGGCCGGAGGAATCCACCAGCGCCATCGTGGTCCACCACCCGGACGCCAAGTATTTTGGCGTCTAACGGGCCAACGTACTAGAATTTCAGTACCGTTTCCAGCACTGAAAACACCATGAACACCTTTCCCTCCGCCGCAGCCAAACGCCCGCGGCCTAAATATTCGGCTGGCACCACGAGGATAGGGCAATGGGTTTGATTGTCAGGATATTGTTAATTGCAGGCGGCTTCGTCGCAAGCTGGCTTGTCGCCCGCGACGCCCTTCATTTTCCTGTCCTCTCCTTCATCGCGGCCCTGATTCTGTTTGTCGGTCTGGCGGCCATCCTGGCTTTCTGGCCGACAATTGTCCGTGTCTTTCGAGAGTTACTTGGAATGAACAAACCCAAGTAGTCCACAACGGCACAAAACGAAGGCGAGAACGCCTTGCCGAACCCCATTTCAAACCCGTCAATTAGGGTGATGGCGGCTCAAGGGACACATCGTGCGTTTCCGCCGATCACGAAGGCCAGCCCCGGCAGGCCAATGAGGCACCACAGGCCGGACCAAGCCTCGCCCGCAGGAAACCGCTCCGCCAAATAGGCGGTCTGCAGCCTGGAGTGGGTATAATACGGCTCGCACAACTTAGTTTTCAGAATCCTCCCATGCACATCCACATCCACATCCTCGGCATCTGCGGCACCTTCATGGGCGGCATCGCCGCCATCGCCAAGGAGGCGGGCCACAAGGTCACCGGCTGCGACGCCAACGTCTATCCCCCCATGAGCACCCAGTTGGAAGCCATGGGCATCGAGCTGGTCGAGGGTTTCGACGCCGACCAGATCAAGCTCAACCCGGATTTGTACGTCATCGGCAACGTGGTCGCACGGGGCAAGCAGCCCCTGATGGAGGAAATTCTCAACCGCAACCTGCCCTACGTCTCCGGCCCCCAATGGCTGTCGGAACACATCCTCCACCCTTCCCTCTCCCCCAACCCCTCCCCCGCCTGCGGGGGAGGGGAGCAGGGCGGCAAGTGGGTGCTCGCCGTGGCCGGCACCCACGGCAAGACCACCACCAGCTCCATGCTGGCGTGGATCCTGGAATACGCCAAGATGGAACCGGGCTTCCTGGTGGGGGGCGTGCCCCAGAACTTCGGCATCTCCGCCCGCCTGGGCAAGACGCCCTTCTTCGTCATCGAGGCCGACGAGTACGACACCGCCTTCTTCGACAAACGCTCCAAGTTCGTCCACTACCGCCCCCGCACCGCGGTGCTGAACAACCTGGAGTTCGACCATGCCGACATCTTCCCCGACCTCAACGCCATCGAGACCCAGTTCCACCACCTGGTGCGCACCGTGCCGGGCAACGGCCTCATCGTCGCCAACGGCCGGGAGGAAAGCCTGGACCGGGTACTCTCGAAGGGCTGCTGGACCACGGTAGAACTGTTCGGCAACGAGGCCGGCTGGAGCGCCTGGGAAACCGACGGCGGCCTGGAGATCGCCTTCCGCGGCGAATCCCAGGGTACGCTGCGCTGGGACATCCTGGGGGAACACAACACCCTCAACGCCCTGGCCGCCATCGCCGCCGCCCGCCACGCCGGCGTGCCCGCCAGCGTGGGCATTGAAGCCCTGGGCCAGTTCAAGAGCGTGAAGCGGCGCATGGAAGTGCGGGGCACCGTCAACGGTATCACCGTTTACGACGACTTCGCCCACCACCCCACCGCCATCGACACCACCGTGGCCGGCCTGCGCAAGAAGGTCGGGGGCGAGCGCATACTCGCGGTGCTGGAGCCTCGCTCCAACACCATGAAGCTGGGGGTGATGAAGGAACAGCTTCCCGGCAGCCTGAAGGACGCCGACAAGGTGTTCTGCTACGGCGCCAACCTGGGCTGGGACGCCGCTGCGGCCCTGGCTCCCCTGGGCGCCCAGGCCGTTACCCTGGATGATTTGGATGCCCTGGTAACCGCCATCGTGGCCGAAGCCAAACCCGGCGACCACGTATTGGTGATGAGCAACGGCGGCTTCGGCGGCATTCACGACAAGCTGCTGGCCGCCCTGGCCAAAAAGTGATGGCCTACTACGCCCTGAAGGTTCTGCTTTCGGCGGTACTCATCACCCTGATCTCCGAGGTAGCCAAGCGCCATTCCGCCTTCGCCGCCCTGATCGCGGCCCTGCCCCTCACCTCCATCTTCGCCATCGTTTGGCTGCATCTGGAAGGCTCTCCGCCGGAGCGCATCGCCGACTTGGCGGGGCAGATATTCTGGCTGGTGATTCTGTCCCTGGCCTTTTTCCTGTTCCTGCCGCTTTTACTTCGCCACGGGGTAAATTTCTGGCTCAGCCTGGGGATTTCAATCACCCTCACCGCCGGCGGTTACTTCGCCCTGCTGCCAATGCTGCGCCGCTTCGGAATCAACCTGTAAGCCGTGATCCTCTATCTCCACGGCCTCAACAGCGCCCCCGCCTCCCACAAGGCCCGGCTCCTGGCCGCCCGCATGGCGGAACTGGGGCTGGAGG
>JAGUYQ010000229.1 GCA_020061285.1 Betaproteobacteria bacterium | reverse complement strand
GGTCGCCAAGATCACCGCCGATGGTTGAATGCCCCCTGTTTCGCGCCCTTAGGAAGAGCATGACATGAGCAATCCCATCCCGGCGCTGCCTCTCGAGGCGCTTTATACCCGTTGCGACCCGGCGGCTTTCGATTTCTCCACCACCGCCCAATTGCTCCCCCTCACCGAAGCGGTGGGGCAGGGAGCGGCCCTTGAAGCGGTGCGCTTCGGCGTCGGCATCCGGCGCGAGGGCTACAATCTTTTCGTCCTCGGTCCTTCCGGCCTGGGCAAACATACCCTGGTGCGCGCCTTCCTGGAGTCGCGGGCGGGCAAGGAGGCGGTGCCGGGGGACTGGTGCTACGTCAACGATTTCGACCATCCCCACAAGCCTCGCGCCCTGGCTCTGCCGTCCGGCCGGGCCACCGGTTTCCAGCACGACATGGAACAGTTGGTGGAAGAGCTGAAAAGCGCCATCCCCGCCTGCTTCGAGAGCGACGAATACCGCACCCGCCTGGAGGATATCGACGTGGCCTTCAAGGAGCGCCAGGAGAAGGCCTTCAAGGAACTGGGCAGCGAGGCGGAAAAACAGGGGGTGGCCCTGCTGCAAACGCCGGGAGGCTTCGCCTTCGGCCCCATCAAGGGCGGGGAGGTGATTACCCCGGACGATTACGAAAAACTGCCGGACAAGGAAAAGGCGCGCATCGAGGCCGTGGTGGCGACCTTCCAGGAACGGCTGCAAAAGATCATCCACCAGATTCCTCAGTGGCGGCGGGAACGGCGGCGCAAGATCAAGGAACTCAACCAGGAGATCAGCCAGGTCACCGTCGGCCAGTTGCTGGACGGTATCCGCGAGCAATACGCCGACCAGCCGGCGGTTCTGGCATACCTCGACGGGGTGAAGAAGGATTTGGTCGAGCACCTGGACGAATTCCGCCGTTCCGAGGAGCCCAATCCCAACCCGCTCTCGGGCGGCGGCGAGGAGTTCTTCAAGCGCTACCAGGTCAACGTCCTGGTGGACCGCAAGGACGCGGAGGGGGCGCCGGTGGTGTACGAGGACCACCCCATGTACGGCAACCTGGTGGGGCGGGTGGAGCACCTCTCCCAGTGGGGCGCCCTCGTCACCGATTTCACTCTGGTCAAGGCCGGCGCCCTGCACCGGGCCAACGGCGGCTACCTGTTGCTGGACGCCCATCGCCTGCTCCTCCAGCCTTTCGCCTGGGACAGCCTGAAGCGCGTGCTGCGTTCCCGAGAAATCCGCATCGAATCCGTGGGGCAGATGCTGGGCCTGGTGAGCACCGTGTCTCTGGAGCCGGAGCCGATTCCCCTGGACGTGAAGGTGGTCCTCTTCGGCGAGCGCCAGCTTTACTACCTGCTGTGCGAGTACGACCCGGACTTCGCCGAGCTGTTCAAGGTGGCGGCGGATTTCGAGGACGAAATCGACCGCAACGCCGACACCCAGGAACTGTACGCCCGCCTGGTGGCCACCTTGGTCCAGCGGGAAGAACTGCTGCCCTTCGATGGCGGCGCAGTGGCGCGGGTGGTCGAATACGCCGCCCGCAGCGCCGACGATGCGGAAAAGCTTTCCACCCACATGCGCGGCCTCGCCGACCTGCTGCGGGAGGCGGATTTCTGGGGGCGGGAGGCCCAGCGGGAAACGGTGGCCGCCGCCGATGTGCAGCAGGCCATCGACAGCCGCATCCGCCGCGCCGACCGGCTGCGGAAGAAGATCAACGAGGAAATCCTCCGCGGCACCCTGATGATCGACACCGACGGCGAGCGCATCGGCCAGGTGAACGGCCTGGTGGTGATCGACCTGGGCAACTTCGCCTTCGGCCATCCCACCCGCATCAGCGCCACCGCGCGGGTGGGGGAGGGGGAACTGATCGACATCGAGCGGGAGGTGGAGCTTTCCGGGCCGATTCATTCCAAGGGGGTGCTGATCCTGTCCTCCTTCCTCGCCCACCGCTACGCACGGGAGCACCCCTTGTCCCTTGCCGCCAGCCTGACCTTCGAGCAGTCCTACAGCGAGGTGGAGGGGGACAGCGCCTCGGTGGGCGAGCTCTGCGCTCTCTTGTCGTCCCTGGCCGAGGTGCCCATCAAGCAATCCCTGGCGGTGACCGGCTCGGTCAACCAGTACGGCGAAGTGCAGCCCATCGGCGGGGTGAACGAGAAAATCGAGGGCTTTTTCGATATCTGCCAGGAGCGCGGCCTCACCGGCGATCAGGGGGTGCTGATCCCCCGCGCCAACGTCAAGCACCTGATGCTGCGGGAAGACGTGGTGGAGGCGGCGCGGCAGGGCAAGTTCCACGTCTATGCCGTAGGAACGGTGGACGAGGCGGTGGGATTGCTGACCGGCATGCCGGCGGGGGAGATGGACGCCGCTGGACACGCCCCGGAAGGCAGCGTCAACGCCCTGGTGCTGCACCGCCTGGAAGGGTTTTCCAAGGTGCGCTACGCCCACGGGGAGAAGGAGGAAAAGCCCCGCCGGAGGAAGTATGGCCCTCCCTCCCACTGAGCGGCTGGCGGAGGTTCGCATCCTGGTTGCCCTGGACGACGCCGAGGCGGCTTTCGACGCCCTGTCCACCGCTTCGCTGTTGGCTTCGCGCCTGCGGGCGGAACTGCACGGCCTGTACGTGGAGGACATCGACCTTCTGCGCCTGGCCGGCTTGCCCTTCGCCCGCAGCGTGGGCCATGCCTCGGCCCTGGCGCAACCTCTCGACTTCGCTTCCCTGGAACGCACTTTCCGCCAGCAAGCGGAGAGGATGCGCGCGCTGATAGAGGAGGCGGCGGGACGGGAGCGCCTTGCCTGGTCCTTCCAGGTGGCGCGGGGCCGGCTGGTCGAGGAGATGATGGGCCAAGCCGGAAGCGCCGACCTGCTGGTGTTCTGCCGCACCTTTACC
>JAGUYQ010000018.1 GCA_020061285.1 Betaproteobacteria bacterium | reverse complement strand
GGCGATGATGGCGCCGGCGTGGCCCATGCGTTTTCCCTTGGGCGCCGTCTGGCCGGCGATGTAGGCGGCCACGGGCTTGGTGACGCGGGCCTTGATGTAGTCCGCCGCCGCTTCCTCCCGGCTGCCGCCGATTTCGCCCACCATGATGATGGCCTCGGTTTCCGGGTCGGCCTGGAACATCTCCAGGCAGTCGATGAAATCCAGCCCCTTGATGGGGTCGCCGCCGATGCCGACGCAGGTGGACTGGCCCAGGCCCAGCTTGGTGGTCTGGTACACCGCCTCGTAGGTCAGGGTGCCGGAGCGGGAGACGATACCCACCTTGCCCTTCTGGTGGATGAAGCCGGGCATGATGCCGATCTTGCACTCGCCGGGGGTGATGATGCCGGGGCAGTTGGGGCCGATGAGCTTGGCGCCGTTGGCCGCCAGGGCGGCCTTGACCTTGAGCATGTCCAGCACCGGGATGCCCTCGGTGATGCACACGATGATCTCGATGCCCGCGTCCGCCGCTTCCATGATGGAATCCGCGGCGAAGGCCGGCGGCACGTAGATGACGCTGGCGCTGGCGCCGGTTTCCTTCACCGCCTCGCGCAGGGTGTTGAACACCGGAAGATTCAGGTGGGTCTGCCCCCCCTTACCGGGGGTGACCCCCCCCACCATCCGGGTGCCGTAGGCCAGGGCCTGTTCGGAATGGAACGTACCCTGCTTGCCGGTAAAACCTTGGCACAGGACCTTGGTGTCTTTATTGACCAGAATGCTCATGCTCTTGCCTCTCCCTTAGGCCACTGCGGCGACGGCCCGCTGGGCGGCGTCGGTCAGGTCGGCGGCGGAGATGATATCCAGGCCCGCCTCGGCCAGCATCTTCTGCCCCAGTTCCACGTTGGTGCCTTCCAGGCGCACGATCACCGGTACTTTCACGCCCACGTCCTTCACCGCCGTGATGATGCCCTCGGCGATGATGTCGCAGCGCATGATGCCGCCGAAGATGTTGACCAGGATGGCCTTCACGTTGGCGTCGGAGAGGATGATCTTGAAGGCCTTCGCCACCGTCTCGGCGGTGGCGCCGCCGCCCACGTCGAGGAAGTTGGCCGGCTGGCCGCCGTGGAGCTTGATCAGGTCCATGGTGGCCATGGCCAGGCCGGCGCCGTTGACCATGCAGCCGATGTTGCCGGAGAGGGCGATATAGTTGAGGTCCGCTTCCTTGGCCGCCACTTCCTTGGGGTCGATCTGGCTCACGTCGCTCTGGGCGGCGAGGGCCTTGTGGCGATAAAGGGCGTTGTCGTCCACGGTCATCTTGCAGTCCAGGGCGACGATCCTGCCGTCGGCCAGCACCGCCAGGGGGTTGATCTCCAGCAGGGCCAGGTCGTTTTCGATGAAGAGCTTGTACAAGGCCTTGGCGAGTTTGCCGAATTCGCCGATCTGGGCGCCTTCCAGGTTCAAACCAAACGCCAGGGCGCGGCATTGGAAATCCTGCAAGCCCCAGAGGGGATCGCAGAATTCCTTGAGGATTTTTTCCGGTGACGTGGCCGCCACTTCCTCGATTTCCATCCCCCCGGCGCTGGAGGCCACCAGGGCCACCCGCTCGGTTTCCCGGTCCACGGTGAGGCTCAAATAAAGCTCACGGGCGATGGGCAGGGTTTCCTCCACCAGCACCCGGCTCACCATCTGGCCGTCGGGGGCGTTCTGGTAGGTCACCAGGGGCTTGCCCAACATGGCGGCGGCGGCCTCCTTCAACTCGGCCACGGATTTCACCAGTTTCACGCCGCCGGACTTGCCGCGGCCACCGGCATGAATCTGCGCCTTCACCACCCAAGCGCTGCCGCCCAGGGACGCGGCGGCCCCTTCCGCCTGGGGAATCGCTTCCGCCGCCACCCCGCGGGGCGTCGGCACCCCGTAGGTTTGCAGCACTTGTTTGGCTTGATATTCATGCAGGTTCATGGATTCGCTTTCCGTCGATTCTTGAGTTCGCCACAAGGAGTTAATTTTGGAGCAAAACGGCCCGCCGCGCCAGTCTATACTTCCGTTCATGCCCGCCCTTTACGACTTTTTCGACCACGACGCCGACATCGGCATCGTCGGTCGCGGCGCCACCCCGGAAGCCGCCTTCGAAGCCGCCGCCGAGGCCATGTTCTCGATCATGGCGGAGAGGGGCTCCCTGGGCCGTGGCAGCCATATCGCCTTCCGCTTCGACGAAAGCGACGCCGAACTGGCCCTGGTCACCTGGCTCAACCGCCTGCTGGCGGAAGCCCGCGGCAACGGCCTGATGTTGGGTGCCTTCAAGCTCAAGCGCGAGGGGAATTCCTGGCAAGGCGAGGCCTGGGGCTCCTCCTGGCGCCAAGGCACGGCGGGAGGCGTCGAAGTGAAGGGCGCCACCCTCACCATGCTGTCGGTCAAGGCAGTGGACGGCGAGTGGGAAGCCCGCTGCGTGGTGGATGTCTAGGAGAAGTTCATGGATATTTCGCGCCTGCAACAACTCGACCCCTACTGCTGGGGCCTGCCCGCCCCCGCCGACGAGAAACGCGCCCCGGTGCG
>JAGUYQ010000169.1 GCA_020061285.1 Betaproteobacteria bacterium | reverse complement strand
CGAACAGGCTGCCGGTTTCCTGCGCATCCCCAACGGCGGCAACCCCCTGGACGCTTCCGGCGTGCACCCGGAAGCCTACCCCCTGGTGCAGCGCATCCTGGACGCCTCCGGCCGCGCGATCAAGCAACTTATCGGCGACAGCGCCGCCCTCCGCGCCCTGGACCCGAAGAAATTCACCGACGAGCGCTTCGGCCTGCCCACGGTGCAGGACATCCTCAAGGAGCTGGAAAAACCCGGCCGCGACCCTCGGCCCGAGTTCAAGACCGCCACCTTCAAGGAAGGGGTGGAAGACCTCAAGGACCTCCAGCCCGGCATGATGCTGGAAGGGGTGGTGACCAACGTCACCAACTTCGGCGCCTTCGTCGACATCGGCGTCCATCAGGACGGTCTGGTCCACATCTCCGCGTTGTCGGATAAATTCGTCAAGGACCCCCACACCGTGGTCAAGGCCGGCGACGTGGTGAAGGTGAAGGTGCTGGAAGTGGACCTGCAACGGCGCCGCGTGGCGCTGACCATGCGCATGACCGACCAGCCGGGGCAATCCTCCGCCCCTCGCGGTGCCGAGCGCCCCCTGAACAAGGCCCAGAACCGCGCCCGTCAGCCGGATAAGCAGGTGGATGGGGCGATGGCGGCAGCGTTTGCGAAGCTGCGCAAGGGCTAGATTTCAACCCTCTGAAAATGTTTTCACGTTCCGATATCCTCGCCTGAGTTTGTTGTATGGAGAACGCATACAACAGGAACTCAATGCGGGGGCATCTGTGTTTCGCTACCCTGGCGAGTAGTTTTTCTCAACTTCAATGAAGGAGCGGACGATATGGAACTTGTGGAACTGGTTAAGGCGATGGCATTTTTTCTTGCGATGGCGGCCTTGTTGGTGGTGGTCAGAGGGGTTTTCGGCGCTAAAAATTAGGCTGCCACTTCGATGTATTCCACATGGCTGGTGGCGGGAGGAATCGGCAGGCCGTCTTCCTGAAGCCCGGCGAGATGGAATTTGATCGCCTCGCGGAGCTGCGCTTCGGCCTCCTCAAAGGTCGCGCCGGTGGCGACGCAACCGGGAAGGTCGGGGGCGTAGGCGGAAAAATTGTTTCCGGCCTTTTCGATAACGATGGCATAGCGCATGGCGGTACTCCTATTTGAGGCAGGCTTGTTTCAGGATGCTGTTTTGCGTTCCAGGGGCGAGGTCGTCGCTGGGTTTTCCCGTCACCGTGACGCGCCCCGGCTTGGTCGGGTGCTTGAATTGCCGGTGGCTGCCCCGGGTGGCAACAAGGTACCTGCCGTCTTCCTGTAACCGTGCCAATATCTCGCTGACTTTCATGGAAAAAGAGTACTACATGGGGCGTAGGCGGTAAAGTTGGCTAAAAGAGACGGTTAAAATTTCAAATGCGCGAACTCAGCGGCACTGCCAATAAGGAACGATCATGACCTACGAAGAATACCTGGATGAAGTCACCACCCAGATCGTCGAGCGATTCGGTCTCGCCGACGACGCGGCGATCAAGACGGTGATGCGGGCCCAGGCCGACGACTACTTTACCCTGCATGATGACGACCCGACCATGCGCACCCTGGAGCGGGCGGGGCGGGACGCGAAGATCGTATTCAAGCAATACCGGCAGGAGCGGTAATCTCTTTGGCGGGCCGTGGGTGGCCTGTCTAATCCTTCATCCACCGCGCCAGGTGGTCCATGGCGCCCATCACGTTGGGGCAATAGAGTTCGAGGAAAGCCTTATCGAGTTCCTTGTCCGCTTCGAGTTGCTGGGCGGCGACCAGGGTGCGGGCGCCGTCGAAATCCACGTAGGCCAGGCGCAGGGTCAGCTCCTCCGCCGGGCGGCCGAATTCCACGCCGGGGAGGGTAGCGACGCCGGTTTCTTCCAGCAGCCGTTCGCACAGGGTGACGCTGTCGCGGATGCCGCGGGCGGCGAGGGAGTCCTTGAGGGGGCTGAAGTCGGGGAAGGAATAGAACCCGCCCACCGGCTCGGAGATCACGGCGCCGGCGCTTTTCAGCTTTTTCCACACGTGCCGCCCCAAGTGGCGCAGGATGCGGCGGGACTGGCAGAGGTATTGCTCCATTTCCATGCCGCCCTGGAAGGCGCGAACGGCGGCGTATTGGATGGGGGCGCTGGTGGAGGTGAAGGTTTCGCTGGCCACCACGGCCATGGCTTCCAGCAGCCAGCGCAGGGAGTGGGGGAAGGTGAAGGTGCCCAGGCGCCATCCTCCCGCGCCGCACCACTTGCTCAAGCCGCCGCTGATGATGGTGCCCTCCGGGTAGAAGCGGGCGATGGAGACGTGTTGGCCGCGATGGTGCAGCTCGCCGTAGATTTCGTCCGACAGCAGGATCACCTTGTAGCGGCGGGCGACCTTGGCCAGGGCCTTCAGCTCGTCCAGGGTGTAGCTGTCGCCGGTGGGGTTGGCGGGGTAGTTGAGGATGACGATGCGGGGGCGGCCGGGGTCGTCGCGGCACAGCCGGTCGAGCTCCTCGGGCATCAGCCGCCAGTCGTTCTCCCGGCGGGTGGGGAGCCAGTGTATCTGGCGGCCGACGATTTTCGCCTGGGGAGCGTAGGACACCCAGCTCGGGGTGGGGATAACCAGGTCGCCGTAATACACCAGTTGCAGGATGAACATCAGCTCCTTGGAGCCGGGGCCGATCAGCACGTCCGCATCCGTGCGGTCGATGCCGTGGAGGCGGCGGTGGTAGGCGGCCACCGCCTCCCGCAACGCCGGCAAGCCCCTCACCGGCAGATAGTCCTTCTGATGGGCGTTGGCCCGCAACTCGTCCACCACCGGCTGGGGGACGGGGAAGGGGGATTGGCCCAGCCCCAGGCGGTAAACCTGGCGCCCTTCCCGCAGCAGTTGGCCGCTGCGCTCGTTGATGGCGAGGGTGGCGGACTGCTTCAGGCCGCGCACGTTGAGGTTGAGGTGAATGGCGGGGGAGGCGGTGCTGCGTTTCGTCACGGGGGCTCCTCAAGTCTAGGGGCGTCTTTTTTAGGCTAGCACGTCCCCCGCCCCCTTGTCCCGCCAAGGCGGCGGGCTACTTCTTCTCGAACAGCTTGAGGTATTCCCCGTAGCCTTCCTTCTCCAGGTCCTCCTTGGGGATGAAGCGCAGGGAGGCGGAGTTCATGCAGTAGCGCTGGCCGGTGGGGGCCGGGCCGTCGTCGAAGAGGTGGCCCAGGTGGGAGTTGGCGTGCCTGCTGCGCACCTCCACCCGCACCATGCCGTGGCTGCGGTCCTCGTGGGTGGCGACGTTGGCCGCTTCCAGGGGCTTGGTGAAGCTGGGCCAGCCGGTGCCGGAGTCGAACTTGTCCTTGGAGCTGAATAGAGGCTCCCCCGACACCACGTCCACGTAGATGCCTTCCCGGTGGTTGTTCCAGTAGGCGTTGTGAAAGGCCCATTCGGTGCCGCTTTGCTGGGTGACCTCGTATTGCTCCGAGGTCAGGCGTTTCTTCAGTTCGGCGGCGTCCGGTTTGCGGTAGTGGTTTCCGTCCCATGCCATGGCGTGTTCTCCTAGTAAACCTGCGACAACAAGCAAGAGTAGGCGCTTCATCGTCGTCTCCTTAATTCTGTTTGCCAAGTAAACCTAAGACCGGGGTCCGAGGTCAAAAGTTTTTTCTTGGCGGTGGGATAAACTGGAAAAAACAGAGGAGACGAGCATGGAACGGAAAAAGGTGAGCACCAGCAAGCTGCTGTCAGTGGGCTACGAGGCATCCAGCCGGACCCTGGAGGTGGAACTGAATACCGGCGCAGTGTACCGCTACAGCGGGGTGTCGCCGGACCTCTACCGGCGCTTCATGGGCGCCAATTCCCTGACCAGCTTTTTTGAGGATCATATCGAGGAAGCGTTTCCGGCCAAGCGGGTGCTGGAGGAAGAAAGCAGCCAGCCGAAAAGCGATGCTCGGTCGGAGTTGGATAAGCTGTTTGGCGGGTAGTGCGGAAGTTAAGGCTTGATCTGGCTGGGTGTGTCGGGGATAAGGCTCTACTCGTTACGACTTGCTGTTTGTGAGATGACCAGGGAGATAACCTACGACCACCTGTTCATCATCCTCGTCATAAAAGAAATAGATTCTCATAGTCGTGATGTCATTTTTGTCAGAACCACGCTTTAGGTGCCATTCAAGGAATATACTTTTTCCTCGTTGCGATACAAAGTACTCGTTCTTCCACTGTTTCAGGTGCTCTGGGTCTCCTGTTCGCTCAATGTGGACTCCGAGATCTGCAAACAAGTTATCAACGTTACCCCCATTTCTGCGTGCATCGACGTACTGTTTTGCTAGTCTTTCTAGGCACTTATATACAAGGCATGGGTCGTTGAATGGGCTTTTTCGTGCAGCGCGAGCTGCACGGTTCAACAGGACTAAACGGCCTGGAAAATTGTTTAGAACCCAATCATCGATTGACTCGAAAGTGGTTGGATATTGAATTGCGGGGCGACTTTCTCCAAGTTGATTTTCCAGCCGCTCGATTAGTCCGCGAAGTGAGAATAGTTGCGCACGATATTGGTCTCGCTCTTCTTCGGCCTTCTTTACTTCCTCGTCTGCATAATCATATTCCTTGGTCTTTTCTTCGAGGCGAGAATTCAGAAGCTCGATTTCCTTAGCGAGAAGTTCTTCTCGAGGAGATGACTTACTGTCGTCGAGCAACTTAATTTGATGTTGTATGCCAGCCTGCTTTATTGTTCGGAAGGCTGGCAAATCCTCCTCAAGGTTGCCGCGCCTGACGGTGAGGGGGGCAAATGATTGCAGAAGGGCAAAGACAAAATTTTCAATCCGCGTGAACCGGCGATTTAGCCACTCTCTTGTAGCCAGCGGATGCTTAGATATTTCATCCAGAGACGGGTCGAAGTTGGGGTGGTAGGTCCGAACTGTGCCACCCCAAACCGAAAATTCGCGGCCGAATTGTTCTGTAAGTGCCCTGCTTCCGGAATCATCTATTACAAATACGTGAGCTAAACCTGCAAGTCTCTCTGCAGCGATACGTGCTTCGGCAAATGCATCAATTCCGGCGGCCGTAGAGAACACAACGACCGGTCGAGTCCTGTCTTGGTTTCTAATTAAGTCAATGAGCTGTGTAATGTCTCCCCGCGATGTCGCATGCTGAGGAAAATTGGCAAGAGGAAGGCCATAGTCGAACAGACCGGGATTCGCAATCAAGTCGGAGACCACTGCGGGTACGCTAGCCGCGAAGTCAGCACCCCGCATAGAATCGATGACCGCAAGTCTCACCCCTGCTAATGCAATGTCATCAGAATACGCAACCGTGGCTTCGGTTCTCCAAATTCGACCGGGAACGTCAGAAGCAAATCGATCAAACTGCACGGCCCAGAATTCATCAAAACGAACAGCCGAGACAGGAAATGATTCAGATGCGTCTAAGTCAAAAGAATCCCCATGATATGCGGCCTCAGGAAGGCGAACCCCTTGCTTGTTTGCTAGCCAATTAAGGATCGTCCGGATAGCGTCATCAGCATTTTCCCGTGGCGTTGCTTTTCGAGGGGCCAGTTGCCCCACGACCTGAACTACCGGGAGTCTCAACGACAATTGTTTGGTTTGGTTAGAGGACATGCTCTACTCCATTGATCTGACCTAGGACGTCCAAAAGGGCGCTGCTGTTAGTATGCTGTTAATATACCGACATACCTACTACCTTAGTAACTATTTGTTGTGATGTAACTTTATGACAGTATTGGTAATGGTGTTGAAAGCCGATTTACGTCTGATCTTCTAGGGTTCTTAGACGATGATCCCGCCACCCAAGCAGACGTTGCTGTCGTAAACCACTACCGACTGCCCTGGCGTCACCGCCCATTGGGGCTGGGCGAATTCGATGTCGCAGGAGGTGGCGTCCACGCGGGTGACGACGCAGGGGGCGTCGGCTTGGCGGTAGCGGGTTTTGGCGGCGTAGACCCAATTCGGGTGGGGGGCTTCGCCGGAGACCCAGGACAGGTCCTGGGCGCTGAGACGTTCCTTGAGCAACAGGGGATGGTCGTGGCCCTGGACCACGATCAGGACGTTGCGGGCTAGGTCTTTCCCCGCCACGTACCAGGGCTCGCCCTGGCCGCCGATGCCTAGGCCTTGGCGCTGGCCGATGGTGTGGTACATCAGGCCCTCGTGTTTGCCCACTACCTGGCCTTCAGGTGTTTCCATATTTCCCGGCTCCTTGGGCAGGTAGCGGTTGAGGAACTCCCGGAACGGACGCTCACCGATGAAGCAGATGCCGGTGGAGTCCTTCTTCTTCGCCACCGCCAGGCCCGCGTCCTCGGCGATCTTGCGCACTTCCCGCTTGTAGAGGTTGGCCAGGGGGAAAATGGTCTTCGACAATTGGTGCTGGTTGAGGCGGTAGAGGAAGTAGCTCTGGTCCTTGGTGCCGTCCTCGGCCTTCAGCAGCTCGAACTTGCCGTTGCGCTCCCGCACCCCGGCGTAGTGGCCGGTGGCGATGTAGTCGGCGCCCAGGGCCAGGGCGTGGTCGAGGAAGGCCTTGAACTTGATTTCCGAGTTGCACAGCACGTCCGGGTTGGGGGTGCGGCCGGCCTGGTATTCCTGGAGGAACAGGCTGAACACCCGCTCCTTGTATTCCTTGGCGAAGTTGACGCCTTCCACCTCGATGCCGAGTTTCTCGGCCACCGCCAGGACATCGAAGAAATCCTGCTTGGCCGGGCAGTAGTCGTCCTCGTCGTCGTCCTCCCAGTTCTTCATGAACAGGCCCAGGACTTCATAGCCCTGCTGCTTGAGGAGGAGGGCGGAGACGGCGGAATCCACGCCGCCGGACATGCCGATAACAATACGTTTTTTACTGTTCATCAGGGGAGGCTCCCGCTGTCCAGTCTTCCAGGGTAAAAATGGCCGCTGGACGGCCGTTGTCGAAAAACCAGGAATCGACGACGTATTCCTGGCCGGTCTTGATTTCGACGATGCGCGCGGCCCAGTGGTCGTTGACCAGGTAGGGAGCGCGCATCACCCGCTCCAGGACCCGATGGTATTTCAGCCAGCCCCGTTGTTCCAGCAGTTTCAGGTAGGCGGTGGTGTTGTGGGAGTGGTCGAGGCAGTCCATGCGCCCTTCCACGCCGTCGTCGTTCTCGTTGCGGCCCTTGTCGTTGCCCGTTGGGGTCTGCTGGGCGGCAATGGTTTCGAACTGGCCGATGGCCTGGGCCATGGCTTCCCGTTCCTCCTCGGCGTTCTTGGCCTTGCGCAGGAGGGCGCGGATTTTCAGCAGGGGCCTGCCGGTGATGAGCACGTCGGCCTGGACGGCGCAGTCGTAGTTGTAGCAGATGCTTACCTGGTCTGCGGATGCTCCGCCGGTCCACAGCAGGCCCATCAACAGCAGGAAACGGCAAATAGCCACGACCGTTTCCCTCACCCCTCTCCCTGCACCCGCAAGGGCTGTCCTCGCCGGGTGCCCGCCGCGACGCGGCGACCTCGGCGGGACGGGAGAGGGGAATGAAGTGTCGCTGCGCGATTTGCGGTCAACAGTGGGTGATCGCATCCAGGGGGTAGCGTTTGCCGGCAAGGTAGTCTTCCACGCACTTGAGGATCAGCGGACTGCGGTGGCGGTCCCGGCTGGCGCGAATTTCCTCCGGGGTCAGCCACAACGCACGGACGATGCCTTCATCCAGGGTGCGCTCGGGGTCGAAGCCCGTCACCGGGCCGGTGTAGGCGAAGCGCAGGTAGACGATGTCCTTCTTCGGGTGGCGCCAACTGTAGATGCCGACCAGGGCCTCGGGCTTGAAATGGTGGGCGGTTTCTTCCAGGGCTTCCCGGGCCACGCCTTCGAGGAGGGTTTCGTTCGGCTCCCAGTGGCCGGCGGGCTGGTTGAAGCGCAGGCCGTCATCGGTTTCTTCCTCCACCAGGAGGAACTTGCCGTCCCGCTCGATGACGGCGGCGACGGTGACGTTGGGTTTCCAGATCATGGTTGCGGACAAGCGGTAAAAGCGGCTTATCTTAACAGGGGAGGAGGGAAATAAAAAAGGCGGGCGACGCCCGCCTTTTGCTGCTTACGGCCAAAGATTACTGGGCGGGAGCGGCTTCTTGCTTTTTCATGGCCTTCTTGGCGGCGTGCTTCTTGGCGGCCTTTTTCTTGGCGGGCTTGGTCATTTCAGCCTTGGGGGCGTCACCGGCGGGCTCGGCAGCCACGGCGGCGAAGGAAACAGCGGCAAAAGCGGCGGCGATCAGGGCGGACAGCAGTTTGTTCATGGTCGATCCTCGTTCAGTTGGTTGATTGTGCGTGACACATAAACCGGCGTGTCATGGCGATTAACGTGCCGCGAGGAAGGGCGGTTGACCACGGGGAAAAATAATTAGTGCCCTTGCGTTTCGCGCCATTCCCCCGGCGCCAGGCCGTCCACGGTCCAGTCGCCGAGGCGCCAGCGGATCAGGCGCAGGGTGGGGTGGCCCACCTTGGCGGTCATGCGCCGCACCTGGCGGTTCTTGCCTTCCTGGATGGTCAGCTCCAGCCAGGCGGTGGGAATGTGCAGGCGGCTGCGGATG
>JAGUYQ010000069.1 GCA_020061285.1 Betaproteobacteria bacterium | reverse complement strand
GCCTCGACGACCCCCAGCGCTTCCAGCCGGTGTTCGACGCTCTCACCGCCCAGGGCGACCGCTATTTCCTGCTGGCCGACTACGCCTCCTACGTGGAGTGCCAGGAAAAAGTGGACGCTCTCTACCGCAAACCGGCGGAATGGGCGAAAAAGGCCATCCTCAACGTCGCCCGCATGGGCAAATTCTCCAGCGACCGCAGCATCGGCGAATACGCGGAGAAAATCTGGCGCGTGCAGCCGGTCTCCCATGAATAGCTAGCAAAGGAGGGAAATCGTTGCAATAATTACAATAACATTGCAAGGCGGGATGCGCGCCGGGACGGCGCGTTCAAGACACGCCGGTATATTAAGGATACAAGGAAGGAAGTAGCGGATGAACGCGCTGATCGCAGAGCTCACCGTTGACGAAGCACAGGAATGCTCCCGGCAATTGCAACAGGCATTGGAAGCGCACATTCAATGGCTGACCCGCCTCCACCAAAGCCTCATCTGTCATACTCCCCCCCTCCCCGCCGACCTTGCCGAGGACGCCCACCATCGCTGTTCCCTCGGCCAGTGGTACGATCGGATGGAGCATCCTTCCCTGCGCAACAACCCCGAGTTCGCCGCCCTGGGCGAAGTGCACCGGAAACTCCACCTTGCCGCCCGCGACATCCTGCTCAACCATACGCAGGACCACCCGGTCTCCGCCGAAGCCTATACCACCCTCCTCGACCGCCTGGGCGTATTGCGGCAAAAAATCTACGCCCTGGGCCTCAGCGTGTCCCACAACCTGGGGCTGGTATCGAAGCTGGCGGACAAGATTTTCGAAAACGCCTCCGAAGGCGTGCTGATCACCGACCAGCAGGGGACCATCGTCAACGTCAACCGCTCCTTCAGCCGAATGACCGGCTACAGCCGGAAGGAGGCGGTGGGAAAGACCCCCTCCATCCTCAATTCCGGCCGGCAAGACTCCCAGTTCTACCGGGCCATGTGGCAATCGCTGCGGCAAGGCGGCCACTGGGAAGGGGAAATCTGGAACCGGCGCAAGAACGGCGAAGTGTACCTGGAGTGGCTTTCCATCAGCGCGGTACGCAACGATAACGGCGAGGGCAGCCATTACATCGCCATTTTTTCCGACATCACCCACGCACGGGAAAACGAAAAGAAACTCCATCATCTCGCCTACTACGACCCCCTTACCGACCTGCCCAACCGGGTTCTGTTCCATGACCGCATGGACCAGGCCCTGGCCCGGTCCGAGCGGGAAGGCAGCCTGGTGGCGCTGCTGTTCCTCGACCTCGACCGCTTCAAGGGCATCAACGACATGCTCGGCCACAAGGCGGGAGACCGGCTGCTGATGGAAACGGCCAACCGGCTGAAGCACTGCATGCGTTCCAGCGACACCGTGGCCCGCCTGAGCGGGGACGAATTCACCGTCATCGTGTCCGACCTGGAAAACTGGGACGGCGCCGCCCGCGTGGCCCAAAAAATCATCGACGCCCTGGCCATCCCCTATTTCCTGGAAGGCCGGGAGGTGTTCATCACCACCAGCATCGGCATCGGTCTTTATCCCAGCCACGGCGAAACGGCCGAGGCCCTGGTCAAGGCGGCCGATCAAGCGATGTACCAGGCCAAGGAACATGGCCGCAACAACTACCAGTTCTTCCGCGGCGGCCCCAACGACAGCAGCATCGTCCTCTTCGCCCTGGAGCACGGCCTGCGCCGGGCCATCGAACGGGACCAGTTGCAAGTGCTGTACCAGCCCCAGGTGGACCTGGAAAGCGGCAGCATCACCGGCACCGAAGCCCTGCTGCGCTGGAACCACCCGGAGCGGGGCGTCATCTCCCCGGTGGACTTCATCCCCCTGGCCGAGGAAACCGGGCTCATCATTCCCATCGGCGAATGGGTCCTGCGCCAGGCCTGCATGCAGAACATGCGCTGGGCACGGCACGGCTTCGGCCCCCTGCGCATGGCGGTGAACCTTTCAGCCTTGCAGTTGAAGCAGCCGAATTTCGCCGAAAAAGTGGCGGAAATCCTCGACGACACCGGCATGGACCCGGAATTGCTGGAACTGGAGCTCACCGAAACCATGGTGATGCAGAATGCCGGCGAAGTCCTCGGCATCCTGCGCCAGTTGAAATCCCTCGGCATCCACATTTCCATCGACGATTTCGGCACCGGCTATTCCAGCCTCGCCTATTTGAAGCGCTTCCCGATCAACACGGTGAAGATCGACAAATCCTTCATCCAGGGCGTCACCAACGATTTCGACGATGCCGCCATCTCCCAGGCCATCATCGCCCTCGCCCACAGCCTGAAGCTGCGTGTGGTGGCGGAGGGCGTGGAAACAACGCAACAGCTCGGCTTCCTACGGGAACACAATTGCTGCGACGCCCAGGGCTTCCTCTTCAGCCGCCCCCTGGCGCCGGAAGCGGTCGAGAGTTACATGGCCGGCCAGCGGCAGGCGGCCGATGCCTCCTAAGACAGGTTTAGGCGCTCCATGCGGTAGCGCAGGGCGCGAAAGCTGATGCCCAGCAGCTTGGCCGCCGCGGTCTTGTTGTAACGGGTTTTTTCCAGGGCGCTCTGGATCGCCGTCCGTTCCACCTGATCCAAATAATCCGGCAGGGAATAGGTGCCGCCGGGGGGCTCGGCCGGGGCCGGCGCCTCCTCGGCGCTTGGCGACAGGGCCAAGTCGTCCAGGTCGAGAGCGCCGCCGCCGTTCAGGGCCAGGGCCCGCTCCAGGATGTTTTCCAACTCCCTCACGTTGCCGGGGAAAGCATGGCGGCGCAAGGCCGCCATCGCACCGTCCGTCAAGCTCGGCACGTCCGCCAAGCCCATCCGCGCAGCCAGCCGGCCCAGCACTGCCGCGGCGATGGTGGGAATATCATCGCGCATCTCCCGCAGGGAGGGCATTTTCAGTTCGATGACGTTGAGGCGGTAATAAAGGTCCTGGCGAAAACGGCCGCTCTCGACGCACTCCGATAGGCTCTGGTGGGTGGCGCTGATGATGCGCACGTCCACGGGCTCCTCCTGGGTGGCGCCCACCTTGCGCACTCTCTTCTCCTGGATCGCCCTCAACAGTTTCACCTGCATGGACAAAGGCAAGTCCGCCACCTCGTCGAGGAACAGGGTGCCGCCGTCGGCCGCCTGGAAAAACCCATCCCGGTCCTGCTCGGCACCGGTGAAAGCGCCCTTCTTGTAGCCGAAGAACTCGCTCTCCACCAGGTTCTCGGGAATGGCGCCGCAATTCACCGCCACGAAGGGTTTGCCCGCCCGGCTGCTTTTCTCGTGGATCAGGCGCGCCGCCAGTTCCTTGCCGCTGCCCGATTCGCCGGTGATGTACACCGGCGCTTGGCTGCGGGCCAACTTGTCGATCAGGCGCCGGGCATCTTCCATGGCCGAAGAATTGCCCAACAGGCCCGTCTCCGCCGCTGGCGGCGGCAGGGCGCTGGAGAGGGTCAGGGCGGATTTCACCAGGGAGCGCAACTGCTCCAGGGAGACCGGCTTGGACAGGTAATCGAAAGCGCCGGCCTTCAGCGCCGCCACGGCATTGTCGGTGCTGCCGTAGGCGGTGATCACCGCCACCGGCACCGAAGGGGCGTTCATGCCGATGAATTCCACCAGATCGAGGCCGCTGCCGTCGGGCAGGCGCATGTCCGTCAGGCACAGGTGGAACGCGTCCCCTTGCAGCAAGCGTTTCGCCTCCGCCACGGTCTGGGCCCGCTCCGCATCCAGGCCCATTTTCAGCAGGGCGAGTTCCAACACCTCGAGGATATCCGCCTCGTCGTCCACCAGCAGGATTCGGCTGCGCCCTTCCCCGTTCCGTCCTCCCATGTCGCGCTGTCCGCCCTTCAGCATGGCTCCCCCTTGAATAGCACGATAAACCTTGCGCCGGGCTGCTCGCCCTCTTCGCAGGTCAGCTCCGCGCCGTTCGCCTCGCAAATCTCCCGCGCCACGTACAGTCCCAGGCCGGTGCCCTGGCTGGCGGTGGTGAAAAAGGGTTCGAACAACTGGGGCCGCACGGCTTCGTCCACCCCCGGCCCGTCGTCGCTGACGCTCAATTCTACAATATAGTTTCTCCGCGCCGCCGGCCGGGCCGCGATGCGCACGGCCCCCTCTCCGCCGCTGCAATAGCGCACGGCGTTGCGGCACAGGTTCCACAGCACCTGGTTAAGATGGCCGCGATCGAAGCACACCGGTGGCGCCTCCGTCACATCGAGCACGAAACGTTCCACCGGGATTTTTTCGATCTGGCAGAACTCGTCCACGAAGGCGGCGACGAAATCCCCCACTTCGATGGGCTCCGGCTGCGCCCGGTCGCGGCGGTTGAGTTGCAGCACTTCCTGCACCATTTTCTCCAGGCGGCGGGTATTGTCGCGGATGATTTCCAACAGGCGGCGCTGGGATTTTTCCAGGTCCGGCTCTTCCAACAATAGCTCGTCGGCATAACTGATGGCGGAAAGAGGATTGCGAATCTCGTGGGCGATACTGGCTGTAAGCCGCCCCAAGGCCGCCAGCTTGAACTGCTGTGCCATGGCCTGGATACGCCCCAGGTCTTCGAGGAAAATCACCGCACCCTGGGCCGGGTCCCCCCCCACCGGCACGAAGCGGGCACGCAATTGCTTGCCCGTGGCAGT
>JAGUYQ010000196.1 GCA_020061285.1 Betaproteobacteria bacterium | reverse complement strand
ATTCGGCACCGGCAAGGACTCCCCCGCCGAGGAAGCGGGCAAGCTGGTGACGCGGCCCTGGACGGTGCGGGTGGAGGGCGAGGTCCGCCGCCCCGGCACCTACGGCATCGAGGAACTGCTGCGCCTGGCGCCCCTGGAGGAGCGCATCTACCGCCTGCGTTGCGTGGAAGGCTGGTCCATGGTGATTCCCTGGGTGGGCTATCCCCTGGCGGACCTGCTGAAGAAAGCGGAACCTACCGGCAACGCCAAGTACGTGGAATTCACCACCCTCCACGACCCCGCCCACATGCCGGGGCAGCGCTCGGCGGTGCTGGACTGGCCCTACGTGGAAGGACTGCGCCTGGACGAGGCGATGCACCCCCTCACCCTGCTCGCCGTCGGCCTCTACGGCGAGGAGCTGCCCAAGCAGAACGGCGCGCCGGTCCGCCTGGTGGTGCCGTGGAAGTACGGCTTCAAGAGCATCAAATCCATCGTCCGCATCCGCCTGGTGGAGAAACAGCCCGTTTCCAGTTGGATGAAGGCCAATCCGCGGGAATACGGCTTCTACTCCAACGTCAACCCGACGGTGGACCACCCCCGCTGGAGCCAAGCCAAGGAGCGGCGCATCGGCGAGTTCTTCAAGCGCGACACCCTGCCCTTCAACGGCTACGGCGAGCAGGTGGCAAACCTGTACCGGGGCATGGACTTGAAAAGGTATTTTTAGGAATGGCCATGAACCGCCGCAACGCGATCAAAAGCGGGGTTTTTCTCCTCTGCCTGCTGCCCCTGGCCCGGCTGACGTTGCTGGCTTGGCGGGAAGAGCTGGGCGCCAACCCGATCGAGTTCATCACCCATTCCACCGGCACCTGGGCCCTGGCGATGCTGCTCCTCACCCTCGCCGCCACGCCCCTGCGGCTGTTCGGCTGGCCCCATGCCATGGGCTGGCGGCGCATGCTCGGGCTGTTCGCCTTCTTCTACGCCTGCCTGCATTTCCTCACCTATCTCTGGCTGGATCAGTTCTTCGATTGGGAAAGCATGGTCAAGGACGTGGCGAAGCGCCCCTTCGTCACCCTGGGCTTCAGCGCGTTCGTCCTGCTGATTCCCCTGGCCGCCACCTCCACCCGCGCCATGATGCGCCGCCTTGGACCCTGGTGGCAGCGTCTGCACCGCCTGGTCTATCCAGCGGCCATTCTCGGCGTGCTGCATTACGCCTGGCTGGTGAAGAAGGACCTCACCCAGCCCTTGATCTACGGCACGGTGTTGGCCCTGCTGCTAGCCGTCCGCCTGCTCCCCCTGCGCCGCTAGGCTGCTCCCCCCGGCGGGCGCGTCGTCTTCCTCGACCCGGCGCTGGCTGTGGTCCTCGGCGATCAGCATGTACATGGCCGGCACCACGAAGAGGGTGAAGACGGTGCCGATGGCGATGCCGGTGGCGATCACCAGCCCCATGTTGAAGCGCGACACGGCGCCGGCGCCGCTGGCGGTGATGAGGGGCAGCACCCCCAGCACCATGGCGGCAGTGGTCATCAGGATCGGGCGCAGGCGGATGGCGGCGGCTTGTTCGATGGCCTCCCGCTTGGCGAGGCCCGTTTTTTGCAGGTTGTTGGCGAATTCCACGATCAGGATACCGTGCTTGCTGATCAGGCCGATCAGGGTCACCAGGCCCACCTCGGTGTAGATGTTGAGGCTGGCGCCGCCGATGCCCAGGCTGATGAAGATCAGGGCGCCGCAGATCGACATCGGCACGCTGATGAGGATGATCAGCGGGTCGCGGAAGCTCTCGAACTGGGCGGAGAGGGCGAGAAAAATGATGAGCAGGGCGAAGAAGAAGGTCACCACCAGGGCGCTGGATTCCTGTACGAACTGCCGCGACTGGCCGGCGTAATCCTGGACGTAGCCCTGGGGCAGGGAGGTGGCGGCGAGCCCCTTGAGGTGGTTGAGAGCCTCCCCCACCGTCACGCCGGGAAACGGCACCCCGGAGATGGTGGCCGAGTTCAACTGCTGGAAGTGGTTGAGGGTTTCCGGCACGGTCTTGGTGGTGATATGGGCCACCGTCGAGAGGGGAATGGCGTTGCCCTTGGCGGTGCGGATGTAATACCCCTCAAGTTGTTCCGAGTTGAGGCGGAAGGCCTGCTGCACCTGGGGAATCACCTTGTAGGAACGCCCGTCCATGCTGAAGTAATTGACGTAGCCGCCCCCCAGCATGGCGGACAGGGCGGCGCCCACGTCCTTCATGGTCAAGCCCATCTGGGCCACCTTGTCCCGGTCGATGACCACCTCCGACTGGGGGCGGTCGAATTTCAAATCGGTGTCCAGGAACATGAACATGCCGCTCTTCTGGGCCTCCTGGAGGAACTGCTTGGACACCGCCTCCAATCTCTCGAAGGGTTCCGTGGTCTGGATCACGAACTGGACCGGCAAGCCCCGCGCGCCGGGAAGGGGAGGCGGCTGGAAGACGGCGGTGCGGGCCCCGGCGACGTTGCTCAAGTCCTTCTGCAGCAGGGGCTGCAATTGATCGGCGGTGCGGGGGCGCTCGTCCCAGGGCTTGAGCACCATGCCGGCGATGGACTGGCCCGGCGCGTCGATCTGGAACACATGGCCGGTCTCCGGGTAGGCCGCCATGTAGCCGTAAATCTGGCGGGCGTAGAGCAGGCGCTGCTGGAGAGTGGCGTTGGGCGCGGCGGTGGCGAAGGAAAGCACAATCCCCTGGTCCTCCTGGGGCGCCAGCTCGGACTTGGAAGAGGCATAGAGGAAATAGATGCTCACCAACACGACCAGGGCGAATACCGCCGTCACCGGCAAATACGCCAGGCTGTTGTGCAGGCGGCGGGCATAGTGCCCCCGCAGGGCATCGAAACGGTGGTCGATGGCGGCCACCAGCTTCGCCTCCCAGCCGCGCCGGGAAGCTTCGTCGTGGGGCTTGAGCATCTTGGAGCACATCATCGGCGACAGGGTCAGGGCGACGATGGCCGACACCGTCACCGCCCCCATCAGGGTAAAGGCGAACTCGGTGAAGAGGGCGCCGGTGAGGCCCCCCATGAAGCCGATGGGCACATACACCGCCACCAGCACCACGGTCATGGCGACGATGGGACCGGCCAGTTCCCGCGCCGCCAGGATGGCCGCCCGGAAGGGCTTCATACCCTCGTCCAGGTGGCGGTTGACGTTCTCCACCACGATGATGGCGTCGTCCACCACCAGGCCGATGGACAGCACCAGGGCGAGAAGGGTGAGCAGGTTGATGGAGAAGCCGAACACCAGCATGGCGGTGAAGGTGCCGATCAGGGACAGGGGAATCGCCACGGTGGGAATCAGCACCGAGCGGGGCGAGCCGAGGAAGACGAAAACCACCAGGGTGACGATCAGCAGGGCCTCGATCAGGGTCTTGACCACCTCGTCGATGGAACTGTTGACGAACTTGGTGGCGTCGTAAACGATGTTGCCGCTGAGCCCCGTCGGCAACTGGGCCTGGATGTCCGGGAAGACCTTGCGCACCCGCTCGACCACGTCCAGCAGGTTGGCGGTGGGGGCCACCTTGATGCCGATGTACACCGACGGCTTGCCGTCGAAGGCCACCGCCGCTTCGTAGTCCTCCGCCCCCAGGGTGACGTTGGCCACGTCCTGGAGGCGCACGATGGCCCCGTCCTTCTGCTTCACCACCAGGTTGCGGAAGGCGTCCAGGGAGGAAAGATCGGTGGAGGCGGTGAGGTCCACCTGCACCATCTGGCCCTTGGTGCTGCCCACGGCGGAGAGGAAGTTGTTGTTGCCCAGGGCGGCGCTCACGTCGGCGGCGGTGAGGCCGTAAGCGGCCAGTTTTTCCGGGTTCAGCCAGGCCCGCAGGGCGAAACGCTGCTCGCCGAGAATCTCGGCGTGCTGCACCCCCTCCACCGCCTGGAGCTTGGGCTGCACCACCCGGATCAGGTAGTCGGTGATCTGGTTGGGGGGCAGGTCCTGGCTGTAGAAACCGATGTACATGGAGTCGATGGTTTCGCCGATGGCCACGTCGATCACCGGCTGCTGGGCCTCCGCCGGCAACTGGTTGCGCACCGCGTTGACCTTGGTGTTGATCTCGGTAACGGCCTTGCTGGGATCGTAGTTGAGGCGCAGGGTGGCCTGGATGGTGGACACCCCCTGGGTGCTGTTGGAGGTGAGGAAGTCGATGCCGTTGGCCTGGGCGATGGAATTTTCCAGGGGAGTGGTGATAAAGCCCGCCACCACGTCGGCGTCGGCGCCGTAGTAGCTGGTCTTCACCGTCACCACCGCGTTCTGGGTGCGAGGATATTGCAGCACCGGCAGCTCCATCACCGAGCGCAGGCCGAACACCAGCAGCAACAGGCTGATCACCGTGGCCAGCACGGGGCGTTCGATGAAAATATCGGTAAATTTCATCGTTACTGGTCCTGGGGCTTCGGCGCGGGATTATCCGCCGGGGTGACAGTGTTGTTGACGACCAGGGGGGTGCCGTTCTTCAGCTTCAACTGGCCGCTGCTCACCACCGTGTCGCCCTCCTTCACCCCCTTGAGGATCGCCACCTGGTCGCCCCGTGTGCGCCCGGTGGTGACGAAGGTCTGCTTCGCCGCCAGGGCCGGCTTGCCGTCGGCTCCCTTGCCCTTTTCCTCCACCAGGAACACGGTATCGCCGTAGGGACTGAAGGTAATCACCGTCTGGGGAAGAGTGACGAAATGCTGGGGCTTGCCGGACTGGATGCTGACCGTGGCGAACATCCCCGGCAGCAGCTTATGCTCCGGGTTCTTCAAGGTGGCCCGCACCTGGACGTTGCGGGTGTCGGTATCCACCTTGGGGTCGATGGCCGAGATTTCCCCCTTGAAGGTTTCGTCGGGGAAGGTGTCGGTGGCAGCCGACACCGCTTCGCCCACCTTGAGGCGGTTGAGTTCCTGCTGGGGAATGTAGAAATCCACGTAGATGGGATCGAGCACTTGCAGGGTGGCGATCTTTTCACCTTCCTTGAGGTACTGCCCTATATCCACTTGGCGGATGCCGATGCGGCCGGCGAAGGGGGCGCGGATGAACTTCTTCGCCACCAGGGCCTGCTGTTCCGCCACCTGGGCACGGGCGCTCTTCAGGCTGGCGGCGTCGGTGTCGTAGGTGGCTTGGCTGATGGCCTGCGCCTTGATCAGCTCCTGGTCGCGCTTGAAGGTGGCGGCGGCCAGTTCGGCGGCGGCCTGGAGGGAGTT
>JAGUYQ010000212.1 GCA_020061285.1 Betaproteobacteria bacterium | reverse complement strand
GGCGGTGTCCCTCCCCTTGGCCACCGAACCGAACACGAAGGCCGCCTTGATGCGCTCCGCCAGGGGAATCAACGCTTCCCGCAACGGCTCCGCCAAGCCCACGGTCTTCTGCACCATGGCGCACAGCTCGGTAAAAATGGGCGAAGCGGGGTTGGCCTGGTAGTGCTTGCGATTGCCCTGCCGGGACACCGTCACCAGCCCGCTCTCCGCCAACCGCGCCAGCTCCCGCTGCACCGCCCCGGAGCCGCTGCCCGCCAGCCCGATCAGTTCGGTGGCAAAAAAACTGCGCTCCGGCTGGCCGAACAGCAGTGCCAGCACCCGCTGCTGGGTGTTGGAAAACAGCGCGTCGGCCAAGCTGACGCGGCGGGGAGGCATTTTGGCGGTTGCATCAATACCCATATTGGGCATATTAATACCCAACTTGGGTATATTCAAGCCTTTCCATGGGATTAGGCGCTCGGTGGGACGCGGTTGCGGCGGATGTCGAGTCGAGAAGCAAGGGGATGGTAGAATTATGCCTTTTCCCGGCGGCACTATTTTGGATACCCTGCTCCTTTTCAAGGCCTTCATCCTCGGCATCGTCGAAGGCCTGACCGAATTCCTGCCCATTTCCAGCACCGGCCACCTGATCCTGGCCGGCGACCTGCTGAACTTCAACGACGACAAGGGCAAGGTGTTCGAGATCGTCATCCAGTTGGGCGCCATCCTCGCCGTGTGCTGGGAGTACCGCCACAAGCTGCTCGACGTGATACGGGGCCTGCCGACGGAAAAGGCGGCCCGGCGCTTCGTATTCAACCTGCTGATCGCCTTCCTCCCCGCCGCCGTGCTGGGGCTGCTGTTCATCAAGGCGATCAAGGCCCATCTGTTCGCTCCGGTGCCCGTGGCCCTGGCCTTCATCGTCGGCGGGGTGCTGATCCTGTGGGCGGAGCGGCGCCAGCACCGCATCACGGTGGAGCGGGTGGAGGACATGACTTGGCGCGACGCCCTGAAGATCGGCTTTGCCCAGGCCCTGGCGCTGATTCCCGGCACTTCCCGCTCCGGCGCCACCATCATCGGCGGCCTGTTTTTCGGCCTGTCCCGCAAGGCGGCGACGGAGTTCTCCTTCTTCCTCGCCATCCCCACCATGTTCGCCGCCACCTTCTACGACGTGTTCAAGCACCGGGATCAACTGCACTTCGACGACCTGGGCATGTTCGCCGTCGGCTTCGTCACCGCCTTCGTCAGCGCCTTCCTCGCCGTGCGGGGCCTGCTGCGCTACATCTCCCGTCACGATTTTTCCATCTTCGCCTGGTACCGTATCGTCTTCGGCCTCGTGGTCCTCGCCACGGCTTACGGCGGCTGGGTGGAGTGGTCGGCTGGTTAGTCGGCCGGCAAACCTGCTACCATGGATTTTTAATACCTTTGTCCTAAAAACCATGCCCGAACAATCCCCGCCCATCGTCCTCACCTTCGCCGCCACCGATCCCAGCGGCGGCGCCGGCCTCCAGGCCGACGTCCTGACCCTGGCCAGCATGGGCTGCCACCCCCTGTCGGTGGTCACCGGGGTCACCGTCCAGGACACCATCGGGGTGGACGACGTGATGGCCCTGGATTCCGAGTGGGTGGCCGACCAGGCGCGGGCGGTGCTGGAGGACATGCCGGTGATGGCCTTCAAGCTGGGGCTGCTGGGCAGCGTGGAGGTCATCGCCGCCATCGCCGAGATCGTCGCCGACTACCCGGACATCCCCCTGATTCTGGACCCGGTGCTGGCCTCCGGCCGGGGCGACGAGCTGGCGACGGAGGACATGATCGACGCCCTGCGGGAAATGCTGATTCCCCAGAGCACCCTCATCACCCCCAACAGCATGGAGGCGCGGCGCCTGGCCTTCGACGAGATCGACGAGGACAGGCCTCCCGATTCGGCGAACTGCGCGCGGGAACTGCTGGAAACCGGCTGCGAATACGTGCTCATCACCGGCACCCACGAGAACACGCCCCAGGTGGTGAACACCCTCTACCACCGGGATGGCGTCCTTCTCGCCGACAAGTGGGAGCGCCTCCCCGGCAGCTACCACGGTTCCGGCTGCACCCTGGCCGCCGCCATCGCCGCCGGGCTGGCCTTCGGCCTCGGCGTGGACGAGGCGGTGAAGGAGGCCCAGGAGTTCACCTGGCAAACCCTGGCCGCCGCCTTCCGCCCCGGCATGGGGCAGTTCATCCCCGACCGCTTCTTCTGGGCCCGGCAGCAGGAAACCAATGATTAAGGGCCTCTACGCCATCACGCCGGACATGCCGGACACCGAAGCCTTGCTCGTCAAGGTCGGGCTGGCTCTGGAAGGCGGCGCGGCAGTGGTGCAATACCGCAGCAAAAACGCCGACGTGGCCCTGCGCCACGAGCAGGCCAGCGAATTGGCGGCCCTGTGCCGGGATTTCCACGTCCCCCTCATCATCAACGACGACCTGCGCCTGGCCGATCTGGTGAACGCCGACGGCGTGCACCTGGGCAAGGACGATGGCACCACAGTGAAGGAAGCGCGGATGATCCTGGGGCCGGACAGGATCATCGGCATCTCCTGCTATGCCGACTTCGCCCGAGCCCTCCTGGCCGACCGGGAAGGAGCCGACTATGTGGCCTTCGGCAGCTTCTTCCCCTCCCCCACCAAGCCCGACGCCGTCCCCGCCTCCCCCGGCCTGCTGCGCCAGGCCAAGACGCGTCTCCACCTGCCGGTGGTGGCCATCGGCGGCATCACCCTGGACAACTCTGGTACACTGATCGACGCCGGTGCGGACGCGGTGGCGGTGATTTCCGCCCTCTTCGACAGCCCCGACATCCGGATCACGGCCGCGGCCTTCGCCGCGAAATTCGCAACCCGACACTAGCGATTATGGCGACTTGCCGCCCTAACTATTGAAACCGCAACCCGCCATAATCGCTTCCCTCTTCCCGGCCCTCTCCCGCTTGCGGGAGAGGGGGTTTATTGTGTCGCTTCGCGACCTTAACGTTAAAAGACGACTACCATGACCTCCCGCAACCAACAACTGTTCGAACAAAGCCAAACCCTGATCCCCGGCGGCGTCAACTCGCCGGTGCGCGCCTTCCGCTCCGTGGGGGGCACCCCCTGCTTCTTCAAGCGCGGCGAGGGCGCCTACCTGTGGGACGAGGACGACAAGCGCTACATCGACTACGTGGCCTCCTGGGGCCCGGCCATCGCCGGCCACGCCCAGCCCGAAGTGGTGAAGGCGGTGCAGGAAGCCGCCGCCAAGGGCCTGTCCTTCGGCGCCCCCACCGCCACCGAATTGGAAATGGCCCGACTGCTGACCAAGCTGGTGCCGAGCATGGAAATGCTGCGCCTGGTCTCCTCCGGCACCGAGGCCACCATGAGCGCCATCCGCCTGGCGCGGGGCTACACCGGGCGCAGCAAGATCATCAAGTTCGAGGGCTGCTACCACGGCCACGCCGATTTCCTCCTGGTGAAGGCCGGCTCCGGCGCCCTCACCTTCGGCAACCCCAGTTCCGCCGGGGTGCCGGCGGAAACCGCCGCCCATACCGTGGTCCTCGACTACAACAACATCGAGCAACTGGAGAACACCTTCGCCGAGATCGGCAAGGAAAT
>JAGUYQ010000052.1 GCA_020061285.1 Betaproteobacteria bacterium | reverse complement strand
CGGTGGCGAAGCGGTCGTCGTAGCCGGTCTTGTATTTTTGCGGGAAGGTGTTGGGCACGGGACGATAGTTGCGGTCGAAAACGTTCAGCCCGCTCGCCGCCAGTTCCTTGATCTTCGCTTCCATCCGGTCCCGGTATTCCCGTACCGTGGCGATGTTCTCGTCGAAATTGCCGCCGCCGATCTTGAAGCGGGAAACCAGTTCCTGCACGCTCTCCGTGGCCCGGCTAAGGTCGTTGGACGACGCCTGGGACTGCCGCACGCGCCGGCCGATGTCCGCCGACAACTGGTGGATGCGGGCCACGCTGTCATGGGTCTGGGCGTTGGTGGCGGACAATTCCTCCATGGCGGCGGCGATTTCCATCAACTGGCCGCCGGAGTGCTCGAAGTCCGCCACCATGCTGCGGAAGTGGCTGGAGGAACGCTCCACCACCCCTTTCGCCTCCTGGGCGGCGGTGCGGATGTCCTCGGTTTCCCGTGTCGTATCCTTCACCAGGGCGATCATACCGTTGATGTTGCCGGAAATTTCCTCGGTGGCGGTTTTCACCCGCTCGGCCAGGCGGCGCACCTCGTCCGCCACCACCGCGAAGCCCCGCCCCGACTCCCCTGCCCGGGCCGCCTCGATGGCGGCGTTGAGGGCCAGGAGATTGGTCTGGTCGGAAATGGTTTCGATCAGCATCACGATTTCCCGGATGCTCTCGGAACTGCGGCTCAAGCCTTCCACCGTGGCGCCGAAATTGCCCATTTTTTCGCTGATGCCGGTGATTTTCTGCGCCACTTCGTTCAGTTCGGCCAGGGAGGACTGGGCCTTTTGCAGGTTTTCCCCGGTGGAGGCCGAAATCCGCTGGGTGTGGCCCGACACCTCCTCGATCGCCTTGGTGGCCTCGTTGCTGGCGTCGAACACGGTCCGGGACTGGACGTCCTGGTCTTCGGTCTGGCGGGCCACCTCGCGGATGTTCTTTTCCATTTTCACCGATTCCACGGCGATGTTGACGCTCATGCGGCGCACGTTGTCGATGATCTCCCGTAGCTTGCCGAGGAACTGGTTGTAGCTGTCGGACAACTCCCGCAGTTCGTCATGGGTGATGAGGGGTAGATCCCGCGACAGGTCCCCCTCGCCCTTGCCGACGTCGCGGAAGAAGGCCGAGATCAGGCGCACCGGACGCACGATCAGGTGGGACAGGTACCACACCATGAAGGAGACGAACACCAGGGAGAAGGCCAGGAGGCCGAGCATCAGGACAAAGGTGGCGTCCAGGGCCTGGGTCACCGCCCCCGCCGCCTCCGCGCCCACATTGGCGGTGGCGAGAATACCCTTGACGGTTTCGTGCTCCCGGTACACGAGCACGACATACAACGTCTCCACGGCAAAGACGAAAAAAAAGCTCGACAGCTTCCTGGCCAGGGTGTTCCAGAATATCTTTTCCACCTGCACGTACAACGAGCGCAGCACTTCCATCTTACTTTCTCCAAAAAGAGGCATTCCACTCATGTGGAATATTTTTATGGGTAAGATGGATTATATCTGATACAAGAGTTCGGCTATAGCCAAAAAATGAAACTTAAGCGCCTGAAAACAGGGGGGATTACTCGAAGACGATCTCGCCCTCCCGCAACAGGAAGGCGCCGGGACCCCGCTCGTCGTTGGACTGGTAGTATTTCTCGCCGAAACTGACGGTCACATTGCTGAAGAGGTTCTTGGTCACCACCACCTTGGCATCCTCGATCAAGCTGAGTTGGGCGGTGATTTCCTCCAGTTCCTGTTGCAGCACGCCGGTATCGTGCTCCAACGCCTCGCGGGTACGGTGCACCCGCTCCAGGGTTTCCTCTTTCATTCTGCCGGGGTTTTGCGCGGCGAAACGGAGAATTTTCTCGATATCCTCCATTTCCTTGGCATGGCGCTCGACTTCACGCAGCACGTGGCGGCGGCGGTCGTTGAGTTGGGGATTCACACCGACGGCAATGCGGGTTTTGACGTTCGCCGGCGAGCCGATGACGGCGGCTTGCACCTCTTTCCCCGCCTGCACCACGCCGCCGATGATGCGCCCTTTCCCCGGCGCCTTGCCGACGACGATGCTGTTGCTGGCCTCCAGGGTGCATTGCATCGCCAAGTCTTCCACCAGGATGCTGTCCCCGGCCTCGACAACGGCATTTTCGAGAAACTTGGCGGAGAGGGAGCCGTCGCAGTGGATGCGCGCCTCCTCCAGCTTGTCGCCGGGGCCGTGCTCATGGCCCTCGGCATGACCGATGACGCCGCCCTTGATGAGAATGTTCCCCCCGGCATCCAAGGTAGCGGCCTCCACCGTTCCACCCACGTTGATGTCGCCGGTGACGCGGACCACCATGTCGGTCTTCACGTCCCCCTTGATGTTGACGCTGCCCTCGAAATCCAGATTGCCCACGGAAAGATCGACGTTGTCGATGGTGATGGCGGGCTCCACCGTCATGCCGTTTTGCACCGGCACCGGCTGGCCGGAGGTGGCGGCGACCAGGTAATCGGCGTCCTCCGGATCGATCTGCACGCCGGCCAGGCCGCTGGCAAACGCCACTTCCTTGCCCGGCTTGGCCGGAATGGGTTGGCCGAGGACGTTCTGTCCCGCCAAGCCTTGGGTGGCGGCGATGCGCTGCATCAGCCGATCCCCCTGCTTAACCGTGATGATGCCCCCCAACTCCCGGTAATCCACCCGCCCGTGCTCGTCAGCGCGGGGAATGTGGCGCTCCGCCTCCCGCACCAGGCTGACCAGCTTGCCGTCCTCGCCATGCACCGGCGGCTGGCCGCTGGCGATCAGGCGGCGCTTGACCTCTCCGGACGCCAGCGCCTGCTCGATCTCGTCGCCGAGGAGGCCGAAAACCACGCCTTTCTCCTCCAGCAGTTGGTTGACGCCCCGCCGCCCCACCGCCTCCCCGCCGTGGGGCGGCGTAAGGCTCAGGAAGGCTTCCATCCGGTCCGAGGAAATTTCCACCGAGGCCTGGCCGTCCCGTGCTTCGCCGATATCCAGGGTGAAGGGCTCGCCGCCGGCATTGTATTTGCGCAGCAATTCCGCCAGGCCATTGTCCGGCACGAACCAGTCGGCAAAGCCGAGCTCGTCCAGGCGGCGGCGCAGCCAGTCGATATCGACGGGGCCCCCGTCGGCTGTCGGCGTATAAGTGGCCGTCAGTTTCTTACCCCCTTCGGCGGCGGCGATCTCCAGGCCTGCGCCCGGTATTTGCAGCCGAGTTTCTTGCTCTTGTTGCTCCGGGATCGAGTTCACCCATCCTCCGTGAATTGGAAACGCACCGCCCTTTTACCCTGCCGCACCCCTTCTGAGCCCCATCTCCCGCGGCAGGTCATCGTACTCCAGTTCCCCGTCGCGAAGGCAGAACATACCGCCCTCGCGGTCTTCGGCGGCCTGGAATATGCGCCCGGCGAACTGTACCTCGGCTCCGCCGCAGAGGGTCTTCTCGACGATTATCCTGGCGCCCTGGGCCAGCGTTAATTGTTGGGAAAGCATCTCCTGCTCATCCCGCAGCAGTTCGATCCGGGCCTGGGCGGTTTTATGAGTGTACTCCGCCTTCTCCAGGGCGGGGGGCGGTATCTTGCCGGGGTTGGCGGCGGCGAAAACAATCAGCTTGTCCACGTCGTCGCGCTTTTTTTCCCACTCCTCCCTCTCACGGGCCAATCGCCTCAACTGCTCATGCTGGCGGGGGTTGACTCCGGCCCCCACCACGGTGCGGATATGGGAAGGGGAGCCGAGCACCCGCGTCCTGACCAGCAAGGTCGCCATGGTCGAGCCGCCGATGATGTGCCCCTTGGAGGTACCGCCCTTTCCCACCACGATCTGGTTGGCGGCGACCAGGTCGCTTTGCATCACCACCTCATCGACATAGATGCTATCCCCGGCCTCCACCTGGGCATTTTGCACGAAGCGCGCGGTGAAGGCGCCGTTGCAGCGGATGTGGGATATCGCTCCCTCGCCGCCCTTGTCCTTGCCGCTGTCCACCCGTCCGATGATCCCGCCCTTGACCACGATTTGCCCCCCGGCATCGAGGGCGGCCGCCTCCACCGTGCCTTCGATAAGGATGTCGCCGGTAGCCTGGATCAGCATCCCCGCCTGTACATCGCCCTGCACTTTGACGCTGCCGTCGAAGACGATGTTGCCGGTGGAAAGATCCACACAGGAGGTGACGTAGGTCGGTTCGACCACGACGCCGTTCTTGACCTGCACCGGCTGGCCGGTGATGGTGGCGGCAAGGACGTTCGGATCGGCGGGGTCGAAATCCACCCCGGACAGGTTGGCGGCGAACATCGCCCCCTTGCCGGGAACGGCGGGAATAACCTGGCCGAGAACGGTTTCCCCCGGCACCCCTTCGGTGGGCGGAACGCGGCGCATCAGGGGGGCGCCGCTTTTGACGATCATGATGTCGCCCAGGTTGCGGTAATCGGCGATACCCATGGAGTCCAGGCGGGGGCGGCGTTCCTTCATGTCCGGCAACAGGCATTCCAGCCGCCCGTCCTCGCCGTGCCTCGGCTGGCGGCCGGAGGCGATCAGCACGCCGTCGCATTTGCCCGCCGCGATCGCCCGGTCGATGGCGTCGAAATCCAGGCCGGCGACAATGCCCAGTTCCTCGATTTTGCGGTACACCAACACCCGGTCCACCGGCTTGCCGCCCGTGGCGGGGATGATGGAGAGGTGGGCCGCCATCTTGTTGTTGTCGAGCTGGATGGAGAACTCGGCGTCACGCGCCTCCCCCACCACCTGCTCGAAGGCTTGGCCCGCTTGGCACTTGCGCACCACCTCGGCCAGGAAGGGTTCGTAGAAGAAATACTCCCCCCAGCCGTCCTCCACCAGCATCCGCCGCACGTCGGCCAAATCCAGGGTCAGCGCCCCATCCCGCGGCAAGAAGCTGGCCAGCAATTTCTTGCCGTCGTCGCCGAGCATGAAACTCAGCGGACGGCTTGGTGTTGTCTCCCCCATACCGCTTGTCCTTCCCCCGCCACCGATGACGTTAGAATAATATCGCCATCATACTCAAGAAAGGCCAAACTTCAACAGCTTGGGGCGAATTGACGCGATAGCGAGGCACGAACCGGACCCTAACGGGAGCCCTTGCGGACGACGCTCAGTTCCCGCGGCAAGGTATCGAAAACCAGTTCGCCCTCCTCGAGACGGAATACCCCTCCCTCGCGCTTATCCACCGTCCAGTGGAATTTTCCGCCGAACTCGACCTCGATGCCGCCGAACACCGTTTTCATCACTGCCACCTTGGCGTCCTGCGCCAGATGTATCTGCTGGGAAACCCTCTCCTGTTCTTCCCGCAGCAGTTCTATACGGGTCAGGGCATCCTTGCGGGTATGGTTCGCCCGCTCCAGGACAGCGGGAGCGATGCGGCCGGGGCTCGCCGCGGCGAAGGCGATCAGCTTCTCCACATCGGCTAGGCGGCTGTCCCATGCCTCCCGCTCCCTGGCCAGGCGCCGCAGCAGTTCGTGCTCGCGGGGGCTGATGCCGGCGCCGACCACGG
>JAGUYQ010000156.1 GCA_020061285.1 Betaproteobacteria bacterium | reverse complement strand
TGCCGGTCCACCTTGAGGGCATAGCGCTCGCCCCCCGCCTCCAGGCCGTACACCTCGCCGACGCAGCCGCCGGAGAGGGGGCGTACACCAGAGGGAGGTGCGCCGAGGTGGGTTTCGAGGGTGGAAAACAGGTCGCTGGGCAACATATCGCCCATTATAACGGCCCCGCCTCGGGTATAATTCGCAAAATTCCATCCATTTTCATGTTATTGAAGCCGTTTCCATGCAGCCCCACTACACTCCCGCCGACATCGAACCCGCCGCCCAGCAGCACTGGGAGAAAAACCAGGCCTTCAAGGCCACCGAGGACAGCGACAAGCCCAAGTACTACTGCCTGTCCATGTTCCCCTACCCTTCCGGCAAGCTGCACATGGGCCACGTGCGCAACTACACCATCGGCGACGTCCTGGCCCGCTACCACCGCCTCAAGGGTTTCAACGTGATGCAGCCCATGGGCTGGGACGCCTTCGGCCTGCCCGCGGAAAACGCGGCCATGCAGAACAACGTGGCGCCGGCGGCGTGGACCTACTCCAACATCGACTACATGCGCAAGCAGCTCAAGTCCCTGGGCCTGGGCATCGACTGGGACCGGGAGCTGGCCACCTGCAAGCCCGACTACTACCGCTGGGAGCAGTGGCTGTTCACCCAGTTGTTCGAGAAGGGCCTGATCTACAAGAAGCTCGCCACCGTGAACTGGGACCCGGTAGACCACACCGTGCTCGCCAACGAGCAGGTGATCGACGGCCGCGGCTGGCGCTCCGGCGCCCTGGTGGAAAAGCGCGAGATTCCGATGTATTTCATGCGCATCACCGCCTACGCCGACGAACTGCTGAACGAACTGGACAACCTGCCCGGCTGGCCCGAGCAGGTGCGCACCATGCAGAAGAACTGGATCGGCAAGAGCTACGGCGTGCGCTTCGCCTTCGAATACGAGTTGCCCGCCGAAGGCGGGCCTTCGTCCCTCTCTCCCGCAAGCGGGGGAGAGTTAGGAGAGGGGGCAACCGCCGCGTCTTCCCTCTCCCCCAGCCCCTCCCCCGCCAGCGGGGGAGGGGAGAAGCAGAAGCTGTGGGTCTACACCACCCGCGCCGACACCATCATGGGCGTGACCTTCTGCGCCGTGGCCGCCGAGCACCCCCTGGCCACCTACGCCGCGAAGAACAACCCGGAACTGGCCGCCTTCATCGAGGAATGCAAGCAGGGCGGCGTGGCCGAGGCCGACCTCGCCACCATGGAGAAGAAGGGCATGCCGACGGGCGTTTCCGTCACCCACCCCCTCACCGGCGAGCAAGTACCGGTGTGGGTGGGCAACTATGTGCTGATGAGCTACGGCGAAGGCGCGGTGATGGCGGTGCCGGCCCACGATGAGCGGGACTTCCATTTTGCAGAAAAATACGGCTTACCGATCAAACCAGTAATTCTTCCGGAAGGCTGGGACTTTGCCACCACCTCTATGGTCACCAGCATTAATGCCGAAATGGCAAAAGAGGGTGGGAGACAACTAACAACACCGGTCATCCAAGGACAACCACCAAACAAAAGCTTCTTGGTTGATTGGAGCAAATGGGAAAGTTGTTTTGCGGAGCATGGGACTCTGTTCAATTCTGGCAAATACGATGGGTTGAACCACGAGCAGGCCATCGACGCCACCGCCGCCGACCTGAAAGCCAAGAACCTGGGCGACAAGCAGGTGCAGTACCGTCTTCGCGACTGGGGCATTTCCCGCCAGCGCTACTGGGGCTGCCCCATCCCCATCATCCACTGTCCCACCTGCGGCGACGTGCCGGTGCCCGCGAAGGACCTGCCGGTGGTCCTGCCCGAGGACGTGAAGATCGACGTCGGCTCGCCGATCAAGAAAATGCCCGAGTTCTACCAGACCACCTGCCCCAAGTGCGGCGGCACGGCGGAGCGGGAAACGGACACCATGGACACCTTCGTCGAGTCCTCCTGGTACTACGCCCGCTACACCGGCCCGGACAACGACCAGGCCATGCTGGACAGCCGCGCCAAGTACTGGCTGCCGGTGGACCAGTACATCGGCGGCATCGAGCACGCTATCCTCCACCTGCTCTACGCCCGCTTCTTCCACAAGCTGATGCGGGACGTGGGTTTGTTCGAGGCGGTTTCCCCTCTCCCCAACCCTCTCCCGCCTGCGGGAGAGGGGGCACACGGCGCGCAAGGCGCGGCTAAAAATTTGAATGAACCCTTCACCCGGCTGCTCACCCAGGGCATGGTGGTGGCCCCCACCTTTTACCGGGAGGAGAGCGGCGGCAAGAAACAGTGGATCAACCCCGCCGACGTGGACCTGGCCCTGGACGACAAGGGCCGCGCCACCGGCGCCACCCTGAAGGCTGACGGCCAGCCGGTGATCATCGGCGGCACGGAGAAGATGTCCAAGTCCAAGAACAACGGCGTGGACCCCCAGGCCATCATCGACCAGTACGGCGCCGACACCGCCCGCCTGTTCATGATGTTCGCCGCCCCCCCCGACCAGCAGCTGGAATGGTCCGATGCAGGGGTGGAAGGCGCGTTCCGCTTTCTCAAGCGCCTGTGGAAGGCGGTCCACGACCATGTGGAGCAGGGCGTGGTTGCCGCCTATGCCTGCGGGGACTTGAGCGCGGAACTCAAGGCCCTGCGCTTCCAGCTCCACAGCGCGATCCAGAAGGTGAGCGACGACTACGGCCGCCGCCAGCAGTTCAACACCGCCATCGCCGCCGTGATGGAACTGATGAACGCCCTGGGCAAGGTCAACGGCAGCGACGCGGCGACCCGTGCGGTGACGCAGGAAGCCCTGGAGGCCGTGGTGCTTCTCCTGGCCCCCATCGTCCCCCACATCTGCCACGCCCTGTGGAGCGAACTCAAGCCCGGCTCCTGCCTCGGCAGCGCGGCCTGGCCCGAGGTGGACCAGGCCGCCCTGGTGCAGGACGAAATCGAGCTGGTGGTCCAGGTCAACGGCAAGCTGCGGGGCAGCATCACGGTAAGCAAGGACGCCGCCAAGGACGCCATCGAGGCCCTGGCCCTGGCCAACCCCAACGTGCAGAAATTCATGGAAGGCAAGCCGGCGAAGAAGGTCATCGTGGTGCCCGGCAAGCTGGTCAACGTGGTCATTTAAGGAGCATTCATGCGCAACAAACTTTTCCTGCTCGCCCTTTTCGCTTCCTTTCTTGCCGGTTGCGGCTTCCACCTGCGGGGCGCGGTGGACCTGCCCTTCGAGTCCGTCTATGTGAACGGCGGCGGCTATCCCGTCGTCAAAGCGACCCTGGAAAACGCCCTGCGCACCGGTTCCGGCGTCAAGGTGGTCTCCGACCCGGACAAGGCCCAGGTGGTGGTCAACATCCTTGGCGCCACCACCGAGAAACGCATCCTGTCCCTGGGGGGAACCGGTAAGGTGCGGGAATACCAGTTGCTCTACCGCCTGTCTTTCAGCACCGCCTACAACGGCAAGACGACCATCGCTCCGCAGCAGATCGAGCTACAGCGCGACATGACCTACGACGACACCCAGATACTGGCCAAGCAGCAGGAAGAAGCCTTGCTGTACCAGAACATGCAGGACGACGCCACCTTCCAGTTGTTGCGCCGCCTGAAGGGCGCCACCCAGGCGCCGAAAGAGGCCGACTAAACGGTGAGGCTCGCCGCCGACCAGCTCGCCCAACACCTCCAGCGGGGGCTGGGCGGACTGTACGCGGTTTACGGCGACGACCCCCTCCTTACACTGGAAGCCGCCGACGCCATCCGCGCCGCAGCCCGCGCCTCGGGCTGCGAGGAGCGGGAGGTATTCACGGTGGAACGGGGGTTCAACTGGCAAAGCCTGATGATGAGCGGCAACAGCCTGTCCCTTTTCGCCAGCCGGCGCCTGCTGGAAATCCGCATCCCCTCCGGCAAGCCCGGCACGGAAGGGAGCAAGGCACTGGAGGCCTATTGCGCCGCCCTGCCCCCGGACACCGTCACCCTGGTGCTGCTGCCCAAGCTGGACAAGGCCAGCCAGAATAGCAAGTGGTTCAAGGCCCTGGACAACGCCGGCGCCACAATACCGGTCTACCCGGTGGACTACGCCCGCCTGCCGGAATGGATCGGCCGCCGCCTGGCGGCCCAGAAACAGAAGGCGGATCGCGATACCTTGCGCTTCCTGGCCGAGCGGGTGGAAGGCAACCTCCTCGCCGCCCACCAGGAAATCCAGAAGCTGGGGCTGCTCTACCCGGAAGGGATGCTCAGCTTCGACCAGGTGAAAAACGCCGTCTGCGACGTTGCCCGCTACGACGTCTTCAAGCTGGCCGACGCCCTGCTGGAAGGGGATTCCGCCCGGGCCGCCCGCATCCTGGACGGCCTGCGGGGGGAGGGAGAGGACCCGATCCTGATTCTCTGGGCCCTGAGCCGGGAGGCCCGGCAACTGGCGAAAAT
>JAGUYQ010000019.1 GCA_020061285.1 Betaproteobacteria bacterium | reverse complement strand
CCCCTGTCACCGGTAGCACCGCCCGTCACTTGTATCTGCAATCCCGCCACGCCTCCCGCCGAACCGGTCAACGACTGGCCAGACCCCGATGCGCTGAATCCAGCCATCGTTCCCGCGACATCCAATCCCGTCGTACTTACAGGGGTCCCCCCCATGACGGTAGATAGCCCGTTGCCCGACATATTCTGCACAGACGATGCGGAGCCATAGCGATTCGAGGTAAGCGTATAAGCGCCGCCACTATATGAAACGGCCACGGATATGCCATTAGTGGTAAAGGTCGAAGCACCGTTGATTTTCGATTGAATTTCCGCCGAAAGAGCGGAAGTGGTATACACCCCTGCGGCCAGTGTGACACTGGCGCTGAGCCCATCAACCTGGAGGCTAAGGCTATCATTAATGGCCGAGGTGATTTTGATCGCCGTGGTTTCCGTCGGCGTACCGCCAAAGATGGTGTTGACCGAACTCCCCCCCGTGCCGCTAATTGAGGAAGAGGCGCCGGTGCTATTGGACAAAACCGATAACACCCCGCCCGTTTCGCTCACCGTTACGGCGCGCCCGCCGGTCAATGCGGCATTGAGTTGATTTTGCACTTCGGTAATCAGGGTGCTGGCGGTATAGGAACCCGCCGTCAGCGTTACCGACACAGCCTGCCCGTCCACCGTCATGGATAGACCATCGTTCACACCGCCGGTAATCGTCACGCCGGCGCCTACCGAAGCCGCACCCAATGCGTATCCCTGGGTTGCCGCTTGGCTTCCCACGGCTTTACCCTGAGTCGCGACTTGCGTCAGATTAAGCGCGTAAGGGCCTGGCTGAGTAGCAGTCGAGGAAGCAACGTATTTAACTAGGCTGTCAGAGGATTTCCCATAAGCGGCGAAAAGACCGGTCACGTTATCCGGATTGGAGCTTAGAGCGGTTTGCAGCTTGGTCGTATCCAGCGCCAAGGAGCCATCTTTCTGAAAGCTGACTCCGATCGCCGAAAGGCTGGTCGTGTTGCCGTCCAGGCCCATGATGGAATTACCGAGTAGGGAGCGTATCTGACGCTGAATATTCCGTACCGTCGAATCCCCCTGGAGAATTCCAGCCGACTTCGTCTTGGCATCATAGGAACTCAGGTCGCTGATGGTTTTGTTTAGATCGTTATAGGCCTTGACGAAGCCATCCACCAAGGACACGATGGAACCGGTGTCCCGCGCTACGCTGACCGTAGTCGGCGCCGTGGTGGTTTTAAGCAGGTTTAGGGTCACCCCCTGGATGGCATCCGTCACCGTATTGGAAGACTTGGTCACGGTCAGGCCATTGACCTTCAGCACGGCATTCTGTGCCGTTTGGCTTTCGGTCAGGTTTTTTCCGGCACCGGCAGAGCCAGCCGGGTCGTAAGCGAGTTGAGACAGGCCACTGCTATCCGTATTGTTGCCGTCATTATCGGCGACACTGATTTTAAGACTATTGGCCGTTCCCGTGCTGTTGGAGGTAAACACCAATTTGTTGCCGGTACCATCGTTGACGATGGTGGCGGTCACACCCGCATTAGCGTTATTGACCGCATCCCTAACTCCGGCGAGGGAATTGTGTGCCGCATCGATTGTTATGGTCGTTGCCGGCATGGCACTGTTTACCGACCCCGTTCCCGTATCGTAGAACTGGAAGGTAAGCTGGCCAGTGCCAACCGCATCGGTCACATTGGTAAAGGCATTGGAGACAAGGCTTTGCGCCCTGGCCAAACTGGTCACTTCGAGATTATAAGTACCGCTCGCGGCGATACTTGAGGCCGAAGCCGTCGCGATGGACGAATCACCAATGCTGGCACTTATCGAACTGAATTTAAACGGGTTGTTCAGTGCGCCGACTGAACTTTGAAACGATGACAAGGCACCTTGCAGAGAACCGTAGGCAGTCAATTTTGCCTGGAAACTGGCTTCTTTCTTAACTAAATCAGTAATCGGCTGCCGTTCGATAGTCATCAACTGGCTTACGATGCCATTGACATCCAAATTGGAACCAATTCCCGGCGATGCGATAGCCATGGCCGTCTCCTTTACCTAATCCGCTGCGTGACAAGGAGAAAGCAAGTTATGCTTTCTCCTTGACCAGCAAGCCCTGCAATTTGTCCAATGCCTTAGCAATAGCAAGCATTTCCTCGGAGGGAATTTGCTTGACGACTTCCTTGGTCGAGTTATCCACCAGCTTGACGACGACCTTTTCCGTGTCCTTATCAATGCTGAACTGGAGATTTTGCGCAAGGGCCTGCATGAACTTGTTCGCAGTCTTGACCGCGCTACTCAAATCCTTTTGGCTGTCCTGCTGGCTTTTTTCCTGCGCCTTCAGTACATCACTAGTGGTAGCCGGTTTAACCGCCTGTTCGGACGGCACCTGCCTCTCGGGGTTGGCCGCCGGCCTAGCCATGACATTTTCAATCTGGCTGACCATGGGCTGCGCTGCGCTTCCTACCTGTTCAATTGACATATCCCACCTCACTTCCCTTTTTCAGGGCCCTACCCTTTAACTATAACTTGTTTGTCATAGTCCAGGCAGACTAAAAGCAAAAGGGGGCCATTAGCAAATGGCCCCCATGTTTGCGCTAGCCTACTCCCGATTACCGCAGCAGGGTGAGTACGTTGTTGGGCAAGGCATTCGCCTGGGCCAACATCGCCGTACCAGCCTGTTGCAGAATCTGACCACGGGTCAGGTTGGCGGTTTCCGACGCGAAGTCGGCGTCGCGGATCCGGCTACGAGCAGCCTGCATGTTCTCGGAAGAAGTTTGCAGGTTGGAAATCGTTGCGTCGAAGCGGTTCTGCAGGGCACCGAAGGATGCACGCTGGCCGTTAACCAGGGTCAGGGCATTGTCCGCGATACGGATCGCACGGGTCGCCAGCACGACGGAAGTGATGTCGAGCGAAGACACTTTCTGCAGCGAGGAGGACGATTGGTTGCTCGCCGCGCCAGAACCGAAGAGGCCCGATGCCGCCGTGGCGCTTTGGTTGATGGAATAGGACTTGTCCGAATCCAGGGTCACCGTACCCATCACGGTCACGGAGTTGGAGCCGGACAGCGCGCCAGTTGCCGTACCCTGAGTGGCGGCAGTGGTAGCCTCGCGATCGGTGGTCGCCGTGGCTGCCACGGTGATGGCGCCGGAGGTGGCTGCAGTGGTACCCAGGGTCACGTTGCTGCCGTCCAGGGCGGTCAGCGTAATGCCCGTGCCCAAACTATTCAGCGAAGCAGTCACGCCGGTCTTGGAGGATTTATCATTGAAGGCCTGGATCGCCGCGGCCAAACCGTCCGCGTCGTTGGCCGCGCCCACGGTGAAGGAAACCTGCTCCGCCGCGCTGTTGGTACCCAGCACGTTCACCACATAGGCAGTGCCCGTGGTAAAGGTCACGTCGAACTGAGTCTTGGCGGAAGCCTTCACCCCGGTCTGGGACTGCGCGTTAATGGACGAGGCAAGCGATTTCGCGCTGTCGGCGGTGGTATTCAACAACGCCACCGTGCCGGAACCCGCGGAACCGTTAATAGTCAGCGTCGCCGCGCCACCCGTGGTGGCCGTGGCGGCGGAAACACCGGCGCTACTGGCCATGGTAATGGACGAGTTGGACAGCAGTTGGTTGGTGCCGTATTTGTCGGTACGGAAGTTGGTGGAGGTAGCGGTAATCACCTGGTTGGCGTTGGCGCCTACCTGATAAGTAGCAGAGGTGAAGGAGCCATCCAGCAGCTTCAGGCCGTTGAATTCGGTGGTCTGGGAGAAACGATCCAGTTCCGAAACCAACTGGGAAACTTCCTGGTTCAGTGCCTGGCGGTCGCTGGCGGTGTTGGTCGCGTTGGCGGATTGCACAGCCAGTTCGCGCACACGCTGGAGCAGATCGCCCATTTGGGACAAGGCGCCTTCGCCGGTCTGGGCGAGGGACACGCCATCGTTCGCGTTCCGGCGGGCTTGATCCATGCCGCGGATTTGCGAGGTAAAGCGCTCGGAAATGGCCAAACCGGCGGCATCATCCTTGGCGGAGTTAATCCGCAGACCGGACGACAGCCGCTGCAAGGCGGTGGACAGCGCACTCTGGGACTGGTTCAGCTGGCGCTGAGCGTTCAGAGACGCAATGTTGGTATTAATGACCTGCGGCATGATGACTCTCCTTTGGTTCAGTTTAAGTCACATCAAAAAATCCCGACCCGGCTTACTGCTCTACACGCCGAATCACCCTTTTGGTTTGGTTATCGTCCCCCCCAAGGGAAACTTTAGAAAAAATTTTACGCCAGCCAGCCTTTCATCCAGGCCTCCAGGTTGTCCTCCAGCAACCACTTGTCGCGGACATAATCCCTAAGCCGGTCCCCTTCCCTGGCGCATGCATCCAGGTCGTTGGTGCGTTCGCGGATCGCCTCCACCCAGTCGCGGTAACGATTCTTCACCCGCTTGACGGGATATTCACCCTGATAGGGGTAAATGTCCGTGCAGATAACGGGGTAACCGAGCACGCCGTATTCCAAAAGCCGGAGATGGCTCTTGCCCTCGTTGAAGGGATGCAGTTCCAGGGGGGCAAGGGCCAAATCCAGATTCAGGCTGGCCAGCTTGGCCGGGTACAAAGGGACGGGCACCCCGGGGTGAAACTCCTTGACGAAGGGGCGCATGTTTTCCGGGCACATGCCGAGGAATACCCAATCCACCTCCTCCGCCAAGGCCTTGACCACATCGGCGATGATTTCCAGGTCGCCCGTATGCCCCACTCCGCCCGCCCAGCCGACGCGAGGTTTGGCCGACTGGCGGCGCAGGGGATTCAGCTCATCCCAGCGAGCCTTCTCGATAAAATTGGGCACCACCCGGATATCCGGGTTCCAGCCCTTGAACGCCTCGGCCAGGGGCTCGGTAGAGACGACGAAGCGGTCGCAGAGCCCGACTCCTTTGCGCAGCCAGAATTCCACGTCCTTGGGCATGGCATCCTTGTGCACGCTCTTCACCGGGACATGGGTAATCAGGTCGTCCAGCTCGTATACGCGGAAAGCCCGAGCCAGCAGTTTATGCCGCGCGATCGCTTCAATTTGATCTGGATCGGTCTGGCGCTGAAGGATGATGGAATCCACATCCAAGCGCTCCATCTCCGGCGCGGAAAATACATGGAAATCCGCCCAACCCTGTATTTTCCCGGCCTGGGTCAGGGCCCGCATCGGAGCGAAGATGCGGTATTCGCCGCATCCGGCACTGTCCCCCGGCTGGGCCAGCACCCTGGGCAGCGGGCGCCAGGGCAGCGGGTCCCATGCCAGCGGCTTGCGGGTTTCAATTTTGAAGCTGGCCTCTCCTATCAGGCTGAGGTTGGAATTGTAGGCGGGGTCCCGAGCCAGTTCCTTGAGCCAGCGCTGCAGGAACAAGTCTTCTTCCCCCGCATCAGCCGACGTTTCATCCCACCCTACTTGGGCGGCATTTCCCTCGCACAGCAGGCTCACGTGGGGCGTCCATACCATGCGATAGCCCTTTTCCCGCAAGCGAAGGCAATAATCCACGTCGGCAAACCGCCCTGGGTAGGATTTGCCGTCGAAGCCCCCCACGCTACCGAACAACGCCTTGGACGTCAGGAGGCAGCCGCCCCCCAGAGCGGAAAAGTCCTGCTCCATGTGGGCTCGCCCGAAATACCCCGAGTAATCCAATTGCTGGCCCGAGAACACCGTGCCGACGCTGCCTTCCAGTCCGAGGATAATGCCCGTCTGCCGCACCGTCCCATCGGAATTCAGCAGCCTGGGGCTGACGGCCCCCGCACCGGGCCGGCGTCCATGCTCCATCAGGCTATCCAGCCAGTCGGGCTGGAGGGCGGCGCAGTCGAAATGGAGGAAAAGCAAGTGTTCTCCTCGAGCATGCTCCGCCAGGACATTATGCAAGAGAGGCAGCGCTTCCTGGAGCGGGTGGTCAACAACCCTCAGCCGAGGGTCGCCAATCGCTTGAAGCCCCCCGAGAAAAGCTCTTGCGGCATCCGTCGTGCTGGCGTTGTTGAGCAGCACCAATTCAAAATTAGGGTAGTGGGTATTGGCCAGCAGGGTTTCCACCAAGCGCTGCACCTTTTCCACGTGATCGCGCACCGCGACCAACAGGGAAACGAGGGGTGCCCCTTCATGGTGGTAGCGAACCCGGTAACTTCCCGGGAACAGGCCCTTCTCGACGCTGGCATCAATGCCCTGGCGGCGCAGATGTTCTGCAACCACCCGCCGGCCGCTTTCGACCAATTCGGCCGCCGGTTTCCGGCAATGCCCCCCATCGGTGCGGCGATGGTACAGCACCCCCGGCATATGGCCGAGAATGTCGCTGCCGCTCTTTTCATAGGCACGCAAAACCAAATCGTACTCTTCGACCCCCAGATAAGCGGATTGAAAACCGCCCAGGTCAGTGAAGAGTGCCTGCCGGCTCAGCATCAGCCCGCCCACGTAAGGGAAACTGCGCAGCATGTCGAGGTTGAAGTCGGGCTTGAAGTGGGGCAGGCCATATTCACCGTCGGGCTGCATCGCGTCCTCGTCGCTATACATCATCTGCCAGATGGGGTGCTCGATGGAGCCTTCCATCAGGAAGATAAGCGCCTCGTCGGCCAATTTGTCGCCGGCATCCACGATCCCCACCCAATCCGCGGGAGCGGCAAGTAAAGCCTGGTTTACGCCGTGCAATAAGTCCCCCTGGACAGAGAACCAGGAGAGTTTTTCCGTATCTTTCCAGCCGGACGGCGCCACTGCCGCCGCCACCACCGTCACCGCCAGGTTTTGGTAATTCTGGGCGGCCAGGGAGCGCAAGGTATCCCCGATGCGTTCCCCATCGACGGGCGAGGCCAGCAATGCCAAATGGATGCGCGGCAATATTCCCCACTGTTCGATGCGCTGGTTGACCAGGGCCGCCGTGGCGGCATCGAACTGCCGGTATTCTTGCCACCGCTGATAGGCGGTTTTTTTCTCCTCCTCGCCGGTCCGCTGTTCCTCTTCCGCAAGGAAAGTCTCTTCGGCAACGGCCCCCGGCTCTGCCAAGACATAAAACTGCCAAGTGCAGAATTCCGCCAGATCGTCGCGGCTTACCCCCTTGATCGCGATTTTCCCCAGGTCCACGTCCACCTCGGCT
>JAGUYQ010000060.1 GCA_020061285.1 Betaproteobacteria bacterium | reverse complement strand
CCAGGGCGCGGGCGGCGGCCACCGCCTCCTCGCTCTTGTGCGCCACGTCCTGGAGGGAGGCGTTCAACTGTTCCACCGAATCGGCGGCGATGGACGCCTGCTCGGTCTGGGTGCTGGCGCTCTGGGAGACCTTTTCCGTCATGTCGGTGACGGTGCCGCAGGCGGCGGAAACGTGGTCGGCGGATTGGCGCATCTGGCCGATGAGCTGGGTGAAATCCTCTGCCATGCGGTTGAAGGAACCGGCCACCTCGCCGATTTCGTCCTGCTGGTTGACGCGGGCGCGGGCGGTCAGGTCGCCGTCGGCAAGGCGGGCGGTGGCCTCCCGCAGGGCGCTGACGCCCTTGGCGACGGAGCGGGTAAGGAAGGTGCCGGACACGGCCATCAGCGCGATGGCCGCCAGGATGCCGCCGACGGTGGCGATGATGATCTTGCGGGAGAAGGCGGCCACCTGCTCGTAGGCGTCCTTGGCCTGGTCCACTTGGTAGTGGATCAGGTCGTCGATGCTTTGGGAGGCCTTGGCGTAAGCCGGCGCCAGGGTCTCCTGGCGCAGGCGGTCGGCCTCGGTGTAATTCTCGGCTTGCAACAGGTCGATCATCGGCAGCACGCCGGTGGCGCCGAAATTCATCCGGGCGGCCATGAAGGCGTCGTAAAGCTGTTTTTCCTGGGGGGCCAGGGGGCGGGCGGTATAAGCCTGGAGCAGGTTGTCGATCTGGAAAATGTGGCTGCGCACCTTGTCGGCGTGGGCCAGCACCTCGAAGGCGTCCGTTTCCAGCCGGGCGGCGAACAGTTCCAGGCGGATCTGCATCTGGTGGTTGCGGATTTCGTTGAGCTGGTTGATGGCGATCAGGTGATCGTTATACACGTGGTAAAGGGCGCTCTTGGACGAATTGATCGCGGCCAGACCGATGGTGCCGGCGCCGGCCAGGAGCAGGCAGGCGAAGGCGACCAGCAGGTTGAGCTTGGTCCGGATTTTCAGGCGGGCAAAAGGATGCATTATTTCCTCCGGTGGATCTAGTTATAACCGACTGCCTTTGTCGGTAGTTCTAGCCGGATTCTAACATCAAGCCCGGAGGAAATGGCCAGGGTTCAAGCGTAGGAACGCAACTGGCGGGAAAAGCGCTGCAATGCCTCGATATTGCTGGCTTCCGCCCGGCGGCACCAGTCCTCGAGCTGGGCCAGCAGTTGCTCGCGGGAGGCGGTGGATCGCTCCCACAGGCTCTTCAATTCCTCTTTCATGGCCATCAGGGTGCCCAGGGCCGGGCTGCCGGCAAGGAGGGATTCCAGCCGCTCCCGCTCGAACCCGCGCAGGTGGGCGGGATTGCGTTTCAGCAGGCGGCGCAGCTTGGCCGGCGACTCCAGCGCCAGGCCCTGGCGCTGGAGGGAACGCCGCTCGGCGGCATAGGTGCCCTTGGCGGAGTGGGCGAATTTCGCCAGCACCTCGTAGCGGTGGGTGATCACCGCTTGCAGGGTGGCGAGATCGATGTGGTTCTTCACCCGGTCCCGGTGCAGTTTCGGCGCCACTTTCTTCACCCGGGCCAGGCCCGCCAGTTCCATGAGCCGGATATAGGCCCAGCCGATGTCGAATTCGTACCAGCGGTGGGACAGCTTGGCCGAACTGGCGAAGGCGTGGTGGTTGTTGTGCAGTTCCTCGCCGCCGATCAGGATGGCGATGGGAAAGAGGTTGGTGCTGGCGTCCTCGCTGGCGAAGTTGCGGTAGCCCCACCAGTGGCCCAGGCCGTTGATGACACCCGCCGCCCAGAAAGGAATCCAAAGCACCTGTGCGGCGAAAATGGCCAAGCCGGGGCCGATGCCGAAGAGGGCGACGTCCAGGGCGGCCATCAATACCAGGCCGAGGCCGTTATGGGGGGTATAGAGGCGGCGCTCTAGCCAGTCGTCCGGGGTGCGGTTGCCGTATTTCTCCAGGGTGCCTTCCCGTGCCGCTTCCCGGCGGTACAGTCCCACCCCGCCCCACAGCACCCGGTGGATACCTGCGACCTGCGGGCTGTGGGGGTCCTCGGCGGTTTCGCACTTGGCGTGGTGCTTGCGGTGCACCGCCACCCACTCCTTGGTCACCATGCCGGTGGTGAGCCATAGCCAGAAGCGGAAAAAATGGCTCACGGCCGGATGCAACTCCAATGCCCGGTGGGCCTGATGGCGGTGGAGAAAGATGGTGACCGAGGCGATGGTGACGTGGGTCAGGGCGAGAGTGGCGAGGATGTAGCCCCACCAGGGAAGTGCGAGTAGTCCGGAAGACATGGCGTTTCCTTTTAAATACCAGACTAAAATTGTACGCTATTATCCGCCGGGGGCAAGAAGTCCTTTTGCCGCCGGAGATTATTGGGCGTCTTCGGCCTGCTGGAAGTCCTGTTCGCCGAGAATCGCCACTTCCTCGGGAATCGGGCCGATGATGCGCACGTCGCGCTGGGGGTAGGGGATTTCGATGCCGGCTTGGCGGAAGCCGCGCCAGATGGCGAGATTGACTTCCGAGCGGAGGTTGAGCTGGCCTTCTTCCGGGTCGTTGATCCACAGGCTCAGTTCCAGGTCGATGCCGTTGTCGCCGAAACCCTTGAGATAAGCGCGGGGGGCGGGCTCCTTCAATACCCGCTCGTGGCCGCCGGCGGCGTCCTCCATGATGCGCATTGCTTCCTCGAGGGGGGAATCGTAGCTTACCTGCACCGGGATACCCACCCGCACCTCGTGGTTGGTGTAGGAGTGGTTGAGCACCGTGGAGGTGATCAGGGCCTCGTTGGGAATGATGGCCTCGGTGCCGTCCATGCTCTTGACCACGACGTAGCGCGCGGTGATGGCGGTAATGCTGCCGTAGCGGCTGTCCACCGTCACCAGGTCGCCGATGCGGACGGAACGGTCGAGGAGGATGATGAAGCCGGAAACGTAGCTGCTGGCGATCTTTTGCAGGCCGAAGCCGAGGCCCACCCCCAGGGCGCCGCCGAACACCGACAGGAGGGTGAGGTCGATGCCCGCGGCGGAGAGGGCGATCATTACGCCGACGAAAATCAGCAATGCCCGCACGAATTTGGCCGTCACCACCCGCAGGTTCATGTCCAGCTTGTCGGCCTTCATGATGCGGCGCTCCGCCTCCCCGCCCAGCCAGAGGGAGACCACCAGGCTGGAGGCGATGGTCAGCACCGCTTCGAAGATCATCAGCAGGGAAATCCGCTGCCTGCCCAGGTGGACGCTGATGTCGTCCAGGATATCGACGATGCCCGGCAGCAGGCCGGTAAGATGCAGCGCCAGGCCGATCCACACCACCGCCGCGATGGAGCGTTCCCAGGCGGACAGCCAGCCCTTGGGGCCGAACACGTGGCGCAGGACATAGACGGCAATCCGCACCAGGGCCAGGGACACCAGAAGGGCGACGGCCAAGTGGAGCAAGGCCTGATGGCTGCCATCGCCGCCCCATCGCTTGAGGGCGACACTGCCCACGGCCAGCACCAGCAGGGCGGCGAGGGGAAACAGCACGCGGGCGGCGCCGCCTATCCCCAGTTTCCACGCCCCCTCGGGTTCGCGGAGATGGCGCATGACCAAGCTGCGGACTAGGAGGGCGGCCAGCAGGCTGACCGCCAGGATGCCTGCCTGCCATAGCAGGAACGGGTTGTCGAGGTCGTCGAGGAGAGCGGCGATGGCGTTTTTCATGGCAGGCGCAGGGGACCGGTGGCGCTCATTCTAGCACTAGCGCCGATAGGGCCGGGAATGGCCCTTGTGGCGTTTCCAATTGGCCAGGTAGGCGTCGGTCAGGGCCGGGTTGCCGCGCAGGATCAGCACGTTCTCGGCGTTGTTGTGCTGGGCGCCGTAGGTGAAATTGAAGCTGCCGGTGACCACCGCCCCGTTGGCGGTGCCGGCGTCGATCACCATCACCTTGTTGTGGGCGGCCACGTGGCGGGAGTCGATGAATACCGGCACCCCGCCGGCGGCGATGTCGCCGATGCGGTTCTTTTCGATCTTGCGCAACTGTTCCTCGTCGGCGATCAGTTGCACGTCCACTCCCCGCTCCTTGGCCGCCACCAGGACGGCGGCGATTTCCCGGCTGGTGAAGCTGAAGGCCTGCGCCAACACCTGTTTGCGCGCCTCCTCGACGGCCTTCACGATCATGCCAGTGGCGTCGTCTTCCGGGGTGAAGGCCAGTTGCACGGTGCCCGTGGCCTGGAGCGTCTTGGGCTTGGCGAAGGAAGGCGGTTCGAAGGCCTGGGCGTTGCCCAACAGCAGGGCGCAAGCGAGAGCGGAAAAAAGACGGACGAGGGCGGCCTGCATGGTGTCGAAAACTCCTGCTCAAAATCCCGCAACTTGCGCCGGGGAGAAGCGGTCATAGGTGAGGTGCAATATTATCGTGGAAAAACGAAGAAAGGGTTTGACCATGCAACAAACGGCCACGGCGCAACGGGAAACCGCCATCTTCGGCGGCGGATGCTTCTGGTGCCTGGAAGCGGTATTCGAGTTGTTGAAGGGGGTGGAAAAGGTGCAGTCCGGCTACGCCGGCGGCCAGTTGCCCAACCCTACCTACGAGCAAGTGTGCAACGGCGCCACGGGACACGCCGAGGTGGTGCAGGTCACCTACGACCCCGGCGTGGTTTCCTACCGGGAACT
>JAGUYQ010000185.1 GCA_020061285.1 Betaproteobacteria bacterium | reverse complement strand
GTTCGGCCAAAGAAAGTAACCCACACCACAAGGGTGTCCTCGCCGGACGCTCTGTGCTTCGCACAGGTCGTGGCGGGAAGAAAGGCCGCCCCGCTGCCCCGGCCCTACGGGCTACCCTCCGTTGCTCGCCAAGCCGGGCGGCCTCAGAAACTCGCCCCTTCAGGGCTCAGACATCTGAGGCCGACGGCCCCCGGCTTGGCTGTGCTACTCGGCGGGGCAGAGGGGGAGAAGGCGTCGTGGTTTAACCGGTCGGGCTAAAGCCATGCGGCGCAATACGCTTTGCTATTGCGCCCTACGCTCGGCAGTTATGATAGTTCCCAGGGGAGATCTCTACGGCCGTGGACTGGTTTTAATGTTCCTGCATTGCGCAATGCTTGAGCTGCCCAGCGAACATCGTATTGCCAAGTGTAGAGTAGACCTCCAGAGCGCTTAAGCTCACCCTCGTAGTGATCCCAAATGTATTTGGCAACATCTTTGGGCCAGCCTTTGCCGCCCAAAGATTTAAGGGCTTTAATTACCCAGTCTTTCATGTCCTCTCGTGTTGCCATTGTTCCTCCTGGGTTAAATGTCTAATTTGTTTCCATTGTAGCTAAAGGGGGCAGAGAGTTTGCCATTCAATCACGACGGTAATTGCTATGCGCAGCATGGCTTGTTTCAAAAGGGTTTTGAAGTGCTTTCCCCTCTGCCCTGCCGAGGATTTGCGGCCTGAGCGGGGGAAGTCGGGTGCGTATGTCTGAGGGCCTTTAGGCCCGAGTTTACGCGCCCGCCCGCTCGGGCCGCAAACCGCAGGGAAGTCCGAAGGACCAGGGTAGGGGGTCGCCTTCTTTTGCTTATCTTTTCTTGGCGAGACAAGAAAAGTGAGCGGCATGCGGGGCCGCCCCCCGCCCTAATCAATTCGCGCGAAGCGCACAAGACCAAAACAAAAGGTGCCGAAACCGGCCCCTTCGTTACTTCTATACCGCAACAGTTAAAAGGGGTCAGCTTCGGCCAGAATGGCCCGCGCTTGTTGTTCCAAAGCTGGAAGGTCATTTACGACAGTTTTCCAGACGACATCCAGGTCTACCGAAAAATAGCCGTGGGCTAAAGCGTTGCGCATGCCGTAGGCGCTTCCCCAGGGGAAAGCGGGATGGGCAGCGGCGAAGTCGGGGTGAAAGCGTTGGATGTTGCGTGCGGCTTCGCCGATGATTTCAAGGTTGCGGATGATGGCGTCTTGCTTTTCTTCGTTGGCGAGGAATGCCGCGTAGTCCAGCCCCGTAACATAGCGCTGGATTCGGGAGACAGAAAGGACGATGTGCTCCAGGTAGTTTTGGATGCGCAACGCCTTTCCGTTGCTCATACCGGGGTCGCTTCCGCGAGAACCTTGGACCGCCACTTTTCCGGCAGGGCGCCTGGCGTCAGGACGTCCACCCCGATTCCCAGCAGTTCGCTGACTTCGAACTGGATGGCGCCGATGTCGAGAAGGGTTGTCTGTTCGGTGGGCTCCACCAGGAGGTCGAGGTCGCTGTCTTCCCGATCGTTGCCGTGCAGAGCCGAGCCGAATACGCGCACGCTTTGAACCCGGTGGCGGGCGGCGATAGCGCGGATGGCGGCGCGGTTCGATTCGAGGGCTTGGGAGGGGCGCATCTTGGTCTCCTTAATGGGCACAGCGTCATTTTAGCCTTTGAGAAGTGGGGCGCAAGCCCTTGGCGCCCAGTGTACGTCGAGAGTTTCGACGTTTTCTCAACCACTCAATGCTCGATAAACGCCGCCGTGCTCGGAATGTCCTGCTCCGCGCCGGGTTTGAACCACTTCAGTTTGTCATGCAGTTTCACCACCTCGCCCACGATGATCAGGGTGGGCGGCTTCATCTGGGCGTCCACGGCCAACTGGGGCAGGGATTCTAGGGTGCCGGTGACCACCTTCTGGTTGTGGGTGGTGCCCTGCTGGACGATGGCGGCGGGCATGGTGGGGGGGAGGCCGTGCTTCATCAGCTCCTTGGTCAGGGCGGGGAGGCCTTGGAGGCCCATGTAGATGACGATGGTCTGGTTGGGGCGGGCGATGCCGTCCCAGTCCAGGTTGACGTTGCCGTCCTTGAGGTGGCCGGTGACGAAGACGCAGGATTGGGCGTAGTCCCGGTGGGTCAGCGGAATGCCGGCGTAGGCGGAGACGCCCAACGCCGCGCTGATGCCGGGCACCACCTGGAACTGGACGCCGTTGGCGGTGAGGGTTTCGATCTCCTCGCCGCCGCGGCCGAAGATGAAGGGGTCGCCGCCCTTGAGGCGCAGCACCCGCTTGCCTTCCTTGGCCAGCTTCACCAGCAGGTCGTTGATCGCTTCCTGGCGCATGGTGTGGGCGTTGCGCTCCTTGCCGACGTAGATGCGGTCGGCGTCGCGGCGGGTGAGTTCCAGCACCGAGGGGGCCACCAAATGATCGTGGACCACCACGTCGGCCTGCTGCATCAGGCGCAGGGCGCGGAAGGTGAGGAGGTCCGGATTGCCGGGGCCGCCACCTACCAGATACACCTCGCCCTGGGGCTTGGCGGTGTCGGCGCCTTTGAGCTCTTCTTCCAGGGCGGCTTCGGCGGCCTTTTCCTGGCCGGAGAACACCATCTCGGCGATTTTCCCTTGCAGCACGGCTTCCCAGAAGCGGCGGCGGCTTTCCGGCACGGGGAAGTGGGTCTTCACCTTGTCGCGGAACTTGGCCGCCAGGGCGCCCAGTTTGCCGTAGGCGGAGGGGACCAGGGTTTCCAGACGGGTGCGGATGAGGCGCGCCAGCACCGGGGAGACGCCGCTGGAGGAGACGGCGATGACGATGGGGGAGCGGTCGATAATGGAGGGGACGATGAAGCTGCACAGTTCCGGGTTGTCCACCACGTTGACCGGGATGTTGCGCTCCCGTGCCAGGTCGGACACTTGGCGGTTGACCTCCATGTCGTCGGTGGCGGCGATGATCAGGGCGGGTTTGTCCACCATGCCG
>JAGUYQ010000247.1 GCA_020061285.1 Betaproteobacteria bacterium | reverse complement strand
TAAAGTTTGCAGGAGAACTACCTTGGCTCGTAACCTTGACCCCAAATGCCGTCAGTGCCGTCGCGAAGGCGAGAAGCTGTTTCTGAAGGGCGAAAAGTGCTTCACCGATAAGTGCTCCATCGAGCGTCGCAGCTACGCTCCCGGCCAGCACGGCCAGAAGCGTAACACCCGCTTGTCCGACTACGGCGTGCAGTTGCGCGAGAAGCAAAAGCTGCGTCGCGTCTACGGCGTGCTGGAGCGTCAGTTCCGCAAGTATTACACCGAAGCGGACCGCCGCAAGGGCGTGACCGGCGAGAACCTGTTGCAGTTGCTGGAATCCCGCCTGGACACCGTGGTGTACCGCATGGGTTTCGGCGCTTCCCGCAATGAGGCTCGCCAAGTGGTCCGTCACAATTCCATCCTGGTGAACGGCAAACGCGTCAATATCCCGTCCTACCTGGTATGCCCGGGCGACGTGGTTGAACTGACCGACAAGGCCAAGCAGCACCTGCGTGTCAAGGCCGCTGCCGAGGCCGCGGAGCAGCGCGGTTTTCCCGAGTGGGTCGAGGTGGACGTCAAGGCGCTCAAGGGCACCTACAAGGCTGTTCCCCAGCGTTCCGAGTTGCCGCAGAACATCAACGAGCACCTCGTGATCGAATTGTATTCGAAGTAATCCCCGCAATTTCAAGGATAAACCATGCAAAGCATTTCCGGAGAATTGCTGAAGCCGCGTATGGTGGAGGTCGAAAACCTCTCACCATCCCGTGCGCGAGTAACGATGGAACCGTTCGAGCGTGGCTACGGCCATACGCTTGGCAACGCCCTTCGCCGCATTCTGCTGTCCTCTATGCCAGGCTACGCCATTACGGCGGTCAAGATCGATGGCGTGGTGCACGAATATTCCACCCTTGATGGTGTGCAAGAAGACGTGGTGGATATTCTCCTGAACCTGAAGGGTGTGGCCCTGAAACTGCACAACCGCACCGAGGCGGTCTTTACCCTTTCCAAGAACGCCGAGGGCTTGGTGACGGCCGGGGATTTTGAAGTCGGCCATGACGGTGAGATCGTCAATCCCGACCATGTCATTGCCCACCTCACCAAAGGCGGCAAGCTGGACATGGAAGTGAAGGTCGAACAAGGCCGCGGCTATGTGCCCGCCACCGCCCGACGCTCTCCTGACGCAGAGCAGGTGGTCGGTAACATCCTGATCGACGCTTCCTTCAGCCCGGTGCGCCGCGTCAGCTATTCCGTCGAGAGCGCCCGCGTGGAGCAGCGCACCGACCTGGATAAGCTGGTAATGGACATCGAGACCAACGGCGTTATCGATCCGGAAGAAGCGATTCGCTATGCTGCGCGCATCCTGGTGGATCAACTGTCGGTCTTTGCCGACCTCAAGGGTACCCCCGCTTCGGTGGAAACCCCGAAGGCTCCCCAGGTGGATCCGATCCTGCTGCGTCCGGTGGATGACCTGGAGTTGACGGTACGCTCCGCCAACTGCCTGAAGGCCGAAAACATATACTACATCGGTGACCTGATTCAACGCACCGAAACCGAGCTGCTGAAGACCCCGAACCTGGGCCGGAAGTCGCTCAATGAAATCAAGGATGTCCTGGCGTCCAAAGGCCTGACTCTGGGCATGAAACTGGAAAACTGGCCTCCTCTTGGGCTGGAAAAGCCGTAACCGGGCATAGAGTATTAATTAGGAAGGAATCATCATGCGTCACCGTTGTGGTTACCGTAAACTGAACCGTACCAGCAGTCACCGCACCGCCATGTTCCGCAACATGGCCAGCGCCCTGCTGCGCCACGAGGCCATTCGCACCACTCTGCCCAAGGCCAAGGAACTGCGTCGCGTGGTGGAACCCCTCATCACCCTGGGCAAGAACCCCACCCTGGCCAACCGCCGCTTGGCTTTCGCCCGTCTGCGTGACCGCGATATCGTGGGTAAGCTGTTCGACGAGATCGCTCCCCGCTTCAAGACCCGCAACGGCGGCTATACCCGGATCATGAAATTCGGTTTCCGCGTCGGCGACAATGCTCCGATGGCCCTGATCGAACTGGTGGACCGTGCCGAAGGCGGCGAAGCCCCGGAAGTGGAAGCGACCAGCGCCTAAAATCGAATACGCGCTGTTGTGCAGGATAAAAGAGCCGGTATATCCGGCTCTTTTGTTTTTTCGACAGAATTTGCTGCTTGGCCGTTATAGACAAGGGCAAAAAAGGGGCACAGGGCCCCTTTTTCTTTTGAAGTAATGTTCGCCTGTTACTGGGCGAAGAACTCCTTGACCTTGTCCATCCACGACTTCGCCCGGGGGTGGTGGGTGGAGTGGTTTTCCATGCTGATGGCTTCGAACTCGGCCAGCAGTTCCTTCTGGCGGTCGGTGAGGCTGACCGGCGTTTCCACCACCACATGGCACATCAAGTCGCCGTAGGCGTTGCTGCGAACCCCTTTGATTCCCTTGCCGCGCAGGCGGAAGGCGCGCCCGGTCTGGGTTTCTGCCGGTATCTTGATCTTCGCCGTGCCGTCTAGGGTGGGAATCTCGATCTCCCCTCCCAGGGCGGCGGTGGAAAAGCTGATGGGCATTTCGCAGTGCAGGTCGTTATGGTCCCGTTTGAACACCGCATGGGGCTTGATGTGGATGACCACATACAGGTCTCCCGGCGGGCCGCCGTTGACACCGGACTCGCCCTCGCCGGAAAGGCGGATACGGTCGCCTTCGTCCACGCCGGCGGGAATTTTCACCGCCAGGGTTTTCTGCTTCTTGATCCGCCCGCTGCCGGAACAGGCGCTGCAAGGGTTGGCGATCATCTTGCCGGTGCCGTTGCAGCGGGGACAGGTCTGCTGGATGGAGAAGAAGCCCTGCTGCATCCTGACCTGGCCGTGGCCGCCGCAGGTGGAGCAGGTGGTGGGCTGGGTGCCGGGCTTGGCGCCGCTGCCATGGCAGGTGTCGCATTCTTCGAGGGTGGGAATACGAATCTTGGGTTCCGTGCCGTGGGCGGCCTCTTCGAGACTGATTTCCAGGTTGTAGCGAAGGTCGGCACCCCGATAGACATTGGAGTTGCGCCTGCCACCGCCGGCACCGAAGATGTCGCCGAAGATGTCGCCGAAGGCATCGGCAAAACCCTGGCCGCCGAAGCCACCGAAACCGCCGCCGCCGAACCCCCCAGCGCCGGCGCTGGGGTCCACCCCGGCATGGCCGTACTGGTCGTAAGCCCGGCGCTTATCGGCGTCGGACAAGACCTCGTAGGCTTCCTTGGCTTCCTTGAATTTCTCTTCGGCGCCTTTGTCGTCCGGGTTACGGTCGGGATGGTGTTTCATCGCCAGCCGTCGGTAAGCTTTCTTGATGTCCTCTTCGGACCCGTCCCGGTTAACGCCGAGAACTTCGTAATAATCGCGTTTTGACATGGCCTTATTTTAACGCAGAAGCGCGAAGCCGGCCTGAAAACCGGGCTTCGCGCTTTTTTTCAGGGGGCGGAGCTTACTTCTTGTCGTTCTTCACTTCCTCGAACTCGGCATCCACCACGTCGTCGCCGCCCGCCTTGTGGGCGGATTCCGCTTCGCCGCCTTCGGGCTGCTGTTCCTGGCCGGCGGCATACATCTGTTCCGCCAGCTTGTGGGAGGCCTCGGCCAGGGCCTGGGCCTTGGCTTCGATCACGTCCTTGTCATTGCCCTTGATGGCTTCCTCGGCTTCCTTGACGGCCTCCTCGATCTTGGTCTTGTCGTCGGCGCTGATCTTGTCGCCGTAGTCCTTGAGGGACTTGTTCACCGAGTGGATCAGGCCGTCGCACTGGTTGCGGGCATTGGCCAACTCGAAGGCCTTGTGGTCGTCGGCGGCGTGGGCCTCGGCGTCCTTCACCATGCGCTGCACTTCATCGTCGGACAAGCCCGAGTTGGCCTGGATCTTGATCTTGTTCTCCTTGCCGGTGGCCTTGTCCTTGGCGGATACGTGGAGAATGCCGTTGGCGTCGATGTCGAAGGTGACCTCAATCTGCGGCATGCCGCGAGGCGCAGGCGGAATGTCGGACAGGTTGAATTGGCCCAGGCTTTTGTTGCCGCCGGCGATTTCCCGCTCGCCCTGGAGGACATGGATGGTCACCGCGTTCTGGTTGTCCTCGGCGGTGGAGAACACCTGGCTCGCCTTGGTGGGGATGGTGGTGTTCTTCTGGATCAGCTTGGTCATCACCCCGCCCAGGGTCTCGATGCCTAGGGAGAGGGGTGTCACGTCCAGGAGCAGGACATCCTTCACGTCGCCCTTCAGCACGCCGCCCTGGATGGCGGCGCCCACGGCCACGGCCTCGTCGGGGTTGACGTCGCGGCGGGGCTCCTTGCCGAAGAATTCCTTCACCTTTTCCTGCACCTTGGGCATGCGGGTCATGCCGCCAACCAGGATCACGTCTTCCACGTCGGAGACCTTCAGGCCGGCGTCCTTGATGGCGATCTTGCACGGTTCGATGGTGCGCTCGATGAGTTCTTCCACCAGGCTTTCGAACTTGGTGCGGGTGATTTTCATCGCCAAGTGCTTGGGCCCGCTGGCGTCGGCGGTGACGTAGGGCAGGTTGATCTCGGTCTGCTGGCCGGAGGAGAGCTCGATCTTCGCCTTTTCGGCGGCCTCCTTCAGGCGTTGCAGGGCCAACACGTCGTTCTTCAGGTCCACCCCCTGTTCGCGCTTGAACTCGGTGACCACGTAATCGATCAGGCGCTGATCGAAGTCCTCGCCGCCGAGGAAGGTGTCGCCGTTGGTGGACAGTACCTCGAACTGGTGCTCGCCCTCGATTTCGGCGATTTCGATAATGGAAATGTCGAAGGTGCCGCCGCCCAGGTCGAACACCGCAATCTTGCGGTCGCCTTCCTTCTTGTCCATGCCGAAGGCCAGGGCCGCCGCGGTGGGCTCGTTGATGATGCGCTTCACCTCCAGGCCGGCGATCTTGCCGGCGTCCTTGGTGGCTTGGCGCTGGGAATCGTTGAAGTAGGCGGGCACGGTAATCACGGCCTCGGTCACTTCCTCGCCCAGGTAGTCCTCGGCGGTCTTCTTCATCTTGCGCAGCACTTCGGCGGAAACCTGGGGCGGCGCCATCTTCTGGTCGCGCACTTCCACCCAGGCGTCGCCGTTGTCGACCTGGATGATCTTGTAGGGCATGAGGCCGATGTCCTTCTGGACTTCCTTT
>JAGUYQ010000281.1 GCA_020061285.1 Betaproteobacteria bacterium | reverse complement strand
TTCAGCAGGGCGAACAGGGCCGCTTCGGAGCCGCCGGGGAGCAGGGTGGCGGCAAGGAACCCGGAGAGGAAAACAGCGGTCAATCCGCTGTCGCCGATGGTCCATGTGTCCGGCAGCATGTCAGCCGCTCCTCGGCGTGGCGGTGGGCGGCGGAAAGACAGAACGGCGGGGGAGGAGCATGGGGATAATGTAGCCTATCCCGGCGGCGAGTGGAACTTGGAGGCGGGCCGCGAGTGCCCGTACAATGCGGACAACGCAGTGAAGCGAACAGAGGAAGTGCGATGAAAAAATGGTTGCTGGTGGTGGTGGCGCTGGTGGTTGCGGGCGGCGCGGCCCTGTTGCTGACTGACCGTCAGGAGGCCCCCAAGGCCGTGTTCACCCTTCTCTCGGGGGAGAAGCTGCCCCTGGACAGCTTGCGCGGCAAGGTGGTGTTGGTGGATTTCTGGGCCACCAGTTGCCCCGGCTGCGTGAAGGAAATGCCCCAATTGGTGGAAACCCACAACAAATACCAGGGGCAGGGTTTCGAGACCGTGGCGGTGGCCATGAGCTACGACCCGCCCGAGTACGTGAAGGCCTTCGCCGCCAAGAACGGCCTGCCCTTCAAGGTGGCCCTGGATGCGGACGGCGGCAACGCCAAAGCCTTCGGCGACGTGCGCCTGACCCCCACCTCCTTCCTCATCGACCGGCAAGGGCATGTCGTCCAGCGCATCCTGGGGGAGCCGGATTTCGTCAAGTTGCACCAACTGATCGAGCAGAAACTGGCCCAGGCGTCCTAGGCCAGCGAACTGGGCGGTGGCCTACTCCTTCAGCAGCGGTTCCACCAAGTCCTCCAGCCGCCCGTAGTGCACTTGGCCGCTGATCTTGTGGCGGATGTGCCCCTGTTTGTCGAGGATGAAGGAGGTGGGCAGCCGGCTCGGGCTGCCGAAGGCATGGGACAGCTCCCCGTTGCCCATGGCGACGGGGAAGGTATAGGCTTCCTCGCGCAGGAATTCCCTTACCGTCCCTTCCTCCTCGTCGGTGCTCACCGCCAGGATTTCGAAGCCCTTGTCCCGGTAGTCCCGATAGAATTCTTCCATGGCGGGCATCTCGTGACGGCAGTAGGGACACCAGGTGGCCCAGAAATTCACCAGTACCACCTTGCCCCGCCACTGACTCAGTTCCACCGTGTCGCCACGCAGCAGCACCGCCCTGGCGTCGGCAACGGGGGTGTCGAGATCGGTGACCCACGCCGGGGGGCGGAACCACAAATAGACGATCAGGCCCAGCAGAACCAGGGTGATCCAGTCCGGGCGGTATTTCTTCAGGCGCCGCAGCCAGGGGGCGGCGCTTTTCTCTTCGGCGGGCATTGGGGTATAGTCGGCGGCATTTCCCTCTCCCCTGCCCTCTCCCGGTGCCCGCAGGGGGCATCCTCACCGGGTGCCCGCCGCATAGCGGCGACCACGGTGGGACGGGCGAGGGGGATGAGGTGTTTCGCTTCGCGAGTTTTTCATACGAGGATTGTACCGTGCTGTGGGTCAAGGCGTTTCATATCGTGTTCGTGGTGTCCTGGTTCGCCGGGCTGTTCTACCTCCCCCGTCTCTTCGTCAACCACGCCATGGCCCTGGAGCCGGCGGAGATCGCCCGGCTGAAGCTGATGGAGCACAAGCTTTACCGCTTCATGACCCCCCTCGGCGTCCTGGCTCTGGTCTTCGGCACCTGGCTGTGGCTGGGGTGGGGCTTCCACGGCGGCTGGCTCCACGCCAAGCTGGCCCTGGTGGCGGTGCTGGTGGTTTATCACGGGTACTGCGGCAGGCTGGTGAAGGATTTCGCCGCCAACCGCAACACCCGCTCCCACGTCTTCTACCGCTGGTTCAACGAATTGCCGGTGCTCATCCTGACGGCGGTGGTGATCCTGGTGACGGTCAAGCCGTTCTGATGCTCCCCCGGTAAACCCGCTCGATTTCTTCCCCGAAGCGGCGCAGTACCGCCTCCCGCTTCACCTTCAAGGTCGGGGTGAGGAGGCCGTCGTCCACCGTCCACGGCTCCTTGAAGACGAGCACCCGCCGCACCCGGACATGGCGGGGGAAATGGCGCAGCCGGGCGTTGGCCCGCTTCAGCAAGGCTTTTTCGTCCGCTTCCCGGCTCACCGCCAGCAGCACCAAATAGGGCCGGCCTTCGCCCATCAGCATCACCTGTTCGAACACGGGATCGTCGAGGATGGCGGTTTCGGCGTCGGCGGGGGGCAGCTTCTCGCCGTTGGACAGGACGAGAATGTCCTTGGTCCGCCCCTTGATGGCGATGCGGCCGTCGCGGATGTCGGCCTGGTCGCCGGTATTGAGCCAGCCGCCGGGGCCGAGGACGGCGGCGGTGGCGTCGGGGCGGTTCCAGTAGCCCTGCATCACCGTCGGCCCCCGCACCAGCAGTTCGTGGTCCTCGTTCACCTTCACCTCCACCCCGCGTAGGGGACGGCCCACGGTGGCGGGGTCGTTGTCGTCTTCCCGGTTGGCGGCCACCACCGGCGAGGCCTCGGTGAGACCGTAGCCGTGGATGAGATTCAGCCCCAGGCCGATGAACACCTTGGCGATGCGCAATTCCACCGGTGCCCCGCCCACCACCGGCAGCCGCAGTCGCCCCCCCAGCCGTTGCAGCAGGGGGCGGGCCACCAGGTGCTGGAGCAGGGGGTGGAGGGCGCGCTCAAGGGCGGAGGCCCGGCCCTGGAAACGCCGCCAGCCGATAGCCACGGTGAGGCGGAACAATGCCAGCTTCAGGGGAGAGCGGGCCAGGGCCTGTTCGATGCGCTTGAGGAAACGCTCGAATACCCGTGGCACGGCGATCATCACCGTGGGCCGGAGTTGGGCCAGGTCCTCCGCCAGGTGGTTGATGGAGCGCATGGCGGCCACCGGCACCCCGGCTTGGAGGGGGGCGTAGTAGCCGCAGGTACGCTCGAACATGTGGGCCAGGGGCAGGATGGAGATCAGCAGGTCGTCGTCCAGGGTGACCACATCCAGCACCGCGTCCACGTCGGCCAGGATGTTGCCGTGGGACAGCATCACTCCCTTGGGCCGCCCGGTGGTGCCGGAAGTGTAGACCAGGGTGGCGAGGGTGTCGGGGGGAAGGTCGGCAACGGTGAAATCGCCGCCGTTTTCCGGTAGCCAGGCCCTGGAGGAAAGGGCCGGCGGGGCCGCGTCGGCCTGGAGGCACACCACTGCCGGCAATTCGGCCATGGCGGCGGCCAGGTCCGGCAGCAGGCGGGCGTTTTCCGCCACCAGCAGGCGGCTGCCGGAGTCGGCCAATATCCAGGCCCAGTTCTCGGCGTTGTCGTCCGGGTACAGGGGCACCGTCACCAGCCCCAGCCCCAGGGCCGCCAAGTCCACAGCCAGC
>JAGUYQ010000210.1 GCA_020061285.1 Betaproteobacteria bacterium | reverse complement strand
CATGGTGACGTTGCACCAGGTCATGAAAGGCACCGACAGGCTGCCGCCGCCGATGCCCACCAAGGCGGAAACGCCGCCGATGACGCTTCCCGCCGCCCACAGCCCGGCCATGCCGGGAAGCTGGCGGCTGGGTGGCGGACGGAGGTTGAGCAGCATCTGGGTGCCGACGTAGAAGAGGAAGCAGACGAAAAATATCTTCAGGAAATGGGTGGACAGGTGAGCGGCCAGCAGGCTGCCGATAAAGGTGCCGAGGAGGATGCCGGGAGTGATGCCCTTCACCGTGTGCCAATCCACCGCGCCGTGGGCATGGTGGGCCCGCACAGAGGACACGGAAGTGAACAGGATGCTGGCGAGGGAGGTGCCCAGGGCCAGGTGCAGCACCAGCTCGTGGGGAAAGTGCCGGGCCTCGAAAATGAAGGTGAGGATGGGGACGATGATGAGGCCGCCGCCCACCCCCAGCAGGCCGGCGAGGAGGCCAGCGAAGGCGCCGGTGGCGAGGTAGAGCGGAAGGGCGTCCACGGCGGCTTATTTCAGCAGGCCGAGGATGAACTCCCATTCCCTCGGGTCAACGGGGGTGATGGAAAGACGGTTGCCCTTCTGCAGGATGCGCAGGGTGGCGAGTTCGGGGTGTTCGCGCAATTCCTTGATGGGCACCAGGCGGGTCTTCTTCACGAATTTCACGTCCACGTTGAACCAGCGCGGGTTTTCCGGCGTGGCCTTGGGGTCGTAATACTTGTGGGCGGGGTCGAACTGGGTGCGGTCCGGGTAGGCCTTCTGCGACACCTCGGCAAGGCCGGCGATGCCCGGCTCGGCGCAACTGGAATGGTAGAACAGCACCGGGTCGCCGACGCTCATCTGATCGCGCATGAAATTGCGCGCTTGGTAGTTGCGTACCCCGTACCAGTCGATGGTTTTCTGGGCGGCGAGGTCGTCGATGCTGAATTCGGAGGGCTCGGATTTCATCAGCCAGTAGCGCATGGGGTTTCCTTGGTCTAAAGCGTGTTGAAACGATACAGGCGATTTTCGGTGACCACCAGGTCGAGCCGGGCGTCCCAGGGGTCGGCGGGGAGGGCGTCCACCCTCTGGCATTCGTAGGCTACCCCGGCAAGGACCGGCTTGCGCCAGGATTTACGGCTGCGCAGGTAGGCCAGGCTGGCGTCGTAGAAGCCGCCTCCCATGCCCAGGCGATTGCCCTGGGCGTCGAAGCCCACCAGGGGCATGAAGATCAAATCCAATTGCCAAGCCCGCACCCAGTGGTGGGACCAGTGCTCGGGAATGCCGAAACGGTTGTGGCCCCAGGCGGCGGCGCGGTCCGTGAGAAGGGTGAACCATAGCTTGCGCCGGCCCCGCTCCGGCACCACCGGCAGAAAGCAGTTCCTCTTGGCCCACAGGGCTTGGTTGAGGAGGGGCAGGAGGTCCATTTCGCCGTCGTTGGCGAGGTAGAAGCCGATGCGTTTGTGGCGCAGCAGCAAGGGGGCGGCCACCCGCCGCAGGCGGCGGGCCGCTTCCCGGCGCTGGGCGGGAGTCAGGCTGTTGCGCCGCTTGCGCAGGAGGGCTCTCAGTTCGCGCTTGTTCATTGGGATGGAAGGAGGGGGTCCCCCGCCTGCGCCGTCAGGCCAGCATCTTGAACCGGGGTTCAAGGGGGTCGCAACCGGAGCGCATCAGGTGCGTCCGCGAGGGACGCTCACAACAGCACTCTTGATGGCAGCAACCGATGCTCGCAAGCATAGGTTCAAAGAATATATGACCTTAACGAACGCCGCAGGGGAAAACTAAAACAGGTCGTCCTGATCGGACAGGGCTTGGTCCAACTGGGACTCCAGCGATTTAATTCTACGCCGAAACTCGCCCACGTCAAAGGCGCCGCCAAGGCGGGTGGTGAGGAATTCGTGGGTGATGTTGAGGGCCGCCATGATGGCGATGCGTTCCACGCTGGTGACCTTGCCGGTGTCGCGGATTTCGCGCATGCGCTTGTCGAGGAATTCCGCCGACTCCAGCAAGGCCGGTTCATCCTCCTCCGGGCAGGAGACGCGGAACTCCCGTCCCATGATGGAGACGTCCAGGGCTTTGACCGGGGAGTTCATTCTTCAGCGACCTCGGGAATGTGCTGCAACAGAGTTTCCAGACGGGAAGCGGCGCCGTCGATCTTGTCGTGCATGCGTTTGTTCTCGTCTCGCACCGTCGCCAGCTCCTGGCGCAGATGGGTGTTCTCCGCCCGCAGCCGTTGGCACAACTGCACGGTTTGCACGATTTTTTCTTCCAGCGTCTTCAGTTCCGCATCCATGACGCACACTATACTGGGGAAAATCCAGCTTGGTCAACTGATAACAGACCGTTTTGAAAGTAATTTGTTGCTCCGGGGGTCAGCGTACCCAGACGGTCTTGGCGTTCACGAACTCGCGGATGCCGTGGTAGGACAGCTCCCGTCCGAAGCCGGAAGCCTTGGTGCCGCCGAAGGGCAGACGGGGGTCGGATTTCACCATGCCGTTGATGAAGGCGCAGCCCGACTCGATGGAGGCGGAGAGCATTTCCGCCCGCTGGGAGTCCCGGCTCCACAGGCTGGCGCCGAGGCCGAAGGGGGTGTCGTTGGCGATACGGATGGCGTCTTCCTCGTCTTCCGCCCGGATGACGGCCATCACCGGGCCGAATAGCTCCTCCCGGTAGGCCCGCATGCCGGGGGTGACCCGGTCCAGCACGGAGGGTGGGTAATAGGCCCCCTCTCCCGGCAGGGGGTGGCACCCCAGGAGAGGAACCGCTCCCTGCTCGATGGAGTCCGCCACTTGCCGGTGCAATTCGTCCCGCAGGTCGGTTCGGGCCATGGGACCGATTTGGGTGTCGTCGCGCAAGGGGTCGCCGATCTTCAGCTCGTCGGCCTTGGCGACCAGGAGGGAAACGAAGCGGTCGGCGATTTCCGGCGCCAGGATGATGCGTTTGGCGGCGATGCAGGATTGGCCGCAGTTTTGGTAGCGGGAAGCGATGGCCGCCCCGGCAGCGGCTTCCAGGTCGGCATCGGCGAAGACGATGAAGGGGTCGGAGCCCCCCAGTTCCAGCACGCACTTCTTCAAATGCCTGCCCGCCGCTTCCGCCACCTTGCGCCCGGCGTTTTCCGAGCCGGTGAGGGTCACGGCGTGGACGAAGGGGCTGGCGATGGCGTCGGCCACCTGGTTG
>JAGUYQ010000173.1 GCA_020061285.1 Betaproteobacteria bacterium | reverse complement strand
GGCGTAATCCTCTTTCGCCTTCGCATCGAGCCTCGACCAGGGTGGCCCCATGGCCAAGAGCGCCGAGGACTGCGCCCTGTTGCTCAATACCATGGCCGGCTTCGACAGCCGCGACTCCACCAGCCTGGAGCGGGAGAAAGAGGATTACGCCCGTGACCTGGACCAGCCCTTGAAGGGCCTCAGAATCGGCCTGCCCAAGGAATTCTTCGCCGAGGGCCTGTCGGCCGACGTGGCCCAGAGGGTTGAAGAAGCCATCGCCGAATACCGCAAGCTGGGCGCCGAAACGGTGGAAATCAGCCTGCCCAACTCCAAGCTGGCTATCCCGGTCTACTACGTGCTCGCGCCAGCGGAAGCCAGTTCCAACCTGTCCCGCTTCGACGGCGTGCGCTACGGCCACCGGGCTCCCGAATACGCCGACCTGCTGGACATGTATTGCAAGACCCGCGCCCAGGGCTTCGGCTCCGAAGTGAAGCGCCGCATCATGATCGGCACCTACGTGCTGTCCCACGGCTACTACGACGCCTACTACCTCCAGGCCCAGAAGCTGCGCCGCCTGATCGCCCAGGACTTCGTCGAGGCCTTCAAACAGTGCGACGTCATCATGGGCCCCACCGCACCGTCCACCGCCTTCAACATCGGCGAGAAAAGCGACGACCCGGTGTCCATGTACCTGTCGGATATCTACACCATCGCCGTCAACCTGGCCGGCCTACCGGGCATGTCCGTACCCTGCGGTTTCGGCGCCAGCGGCCTGCCGGTGGGCTTGCAGATCATCGGCAACTATTTTTCCGAAGCGAAAATGCTCAACGTCGCCCACCAATACCAGCAGGCGACCGATTGGCACACGCGCATGCCGGAGGGGATTTAAGCCATGCAGTGGGAAGTCGTCATCGGGCTGGAAACCCACGCCCAGCTCAGCACCAACTCCAAGATTTTTTCCGGCGCTTCCACCGCCTTCGGCGCCGCGCCCAACGCCCAGGCTTGCGCCGTGGACCTGGCCCTGCCCGGCGTGCTGCCGGTATTGAACAAGGGGGCGGTGGAAAGGGCGGTGAAGTTCGGCCTCGCCATCGGCGCCAAGATCAACCGCAAGTCCATCTTCGCCCGCAAGAACTACTTCTACCCCGACCTGCCGAAGGGTTACCAGATCAGCCAATTCGAGCTGCCCATCGTGGCCGAGGGGGAACTGACCATCCAGCTTCCCGACTACGAAAAGACCGTGCGCATCACCCGCGCCCACCTGGAAGAAGACGCCGGCAAATCCCTGCATGAAGACTTCCACGGCATGACCGGTATCGACCTCAACCGGGCCGGCACCCCGCTGCTGGAGATCGTGTCCGAGCCCGACATGCGTTCCGCCGCCGAAGCCGTGGCCTACGCCAAGGCGCTGCATTCCCTGGTCCGCTGGATCGGTATCTGCGACGGCAACATGCAGGAAGGTTCCTTCCGCTGCGACGCCAACGTCTCCGTCCGCCCCAAGGGCCAGGAAGCCTACGGCACCCGCTGCGAAATCAAGAACCTCAACTCCTTCAAGTTCCTGGAAAAGGCCATCGAATATGAAGTGCGGCGCCAGATCGAGCTGATCGAGGACGGCGGCACGGTGGTGCAGGAAACCCGCCTCTACGACCCGGATCGCGACGAAACCCGCTCCATGCGTTCCAAGGAAGAAGCCAACGACTACCGCTACTTCCCCGACCCGGACCTGCTGCCCGTGATGGTGGACGAGGCGTTCCTGGACAAGGTGCGAGCCGAACTGCCCGAGCTGCCCCAGGCCAAGCGTGAGCGCTTCGAGGGCGGCTACGGCCTGCCCGCCTACGACGCCGGGGTGCTTACCGCTTCCCGGGAGATGGCCGATTACTTCGAAGCAACCTGTTGTGCCCTCACCCTTAGCCCTCTCCCGCCTGTAGAGGCCGAAAATGAAGTCGCAGCGATTTCCAAGGAGATGGCGAAAATCGCCGCCAACTGGACCATGGGCGACCTCTCCGCCGCCCTCAACAAGGACGGCAGGGACCTGGCCGACAGCCCCATTTCCAGCGCCCAACTGGCTGGCCTGCTGAAGCGCATCGCCGACGGCACCATCTCGGGCAAGATCGCCAAGGAAGTGTTTGCCGCCATGTGGGCCGGCGAGGGCGACGCCGATGCCATCATCGAGGCCAAAGGGCTGAAGCAGGTGTCCGATGCGGGGGCAATTGAAAAGATCGTGGACGACATCCTCGCCGCCAACCCGGCCCAGGTGGCCGAGTACCGCTCTGGCAAGGACAAGGTGTTCGGCTTCTTCGTCGGCCAGGCCATGAAGGCCAGCAAGGGCAAGGCCAACCCGGCCCAGTTGAACGACATCCTGAAGAAGAAACTGGCGGGATAAGGCCCCGCCCGTTCAAGGTTTCTTTTCCGCCTCCAGGGCGAGGGCCAGGGCGGCCATTTCCTCCTCGACCGCCGCGATTTCGCTGTCGATAGCCGCCTGCTCGTCCGCCGACGCCTCCTTGCGGCGGGCCTTCAACGCCTCCAGGCGCTGGGCCAGGGCGGAATGTTCGTACTGAAGACGGCCCGCCTGCTCGGCCTCTTCCGCCTTGTCGAAAATCAGGGCCTCCGGCGCTTCTTCGGCCTCGACAGGGGCTTCCTTCTTCTGTGCCGCCGCTTCATCACGGGGAATGATCTTCTGCCCCGCCTCCAGCCGGCGCTGGTTCATGAAGGTCGGCGACACGATCTCGATGCCGTTGGCGTGGAGAACATCCAGGATTTTCTTGCGCAGGACGGAACGCATGGTGAGCAAATGGCGTACTTCGGGAAGAAAGCCCGCCACCCGGTAACTGACCGAGAAGTCCCCCAACTCCCGCACGTGGACGAAAGGCTCCTCCAATTCCGCCGCCAGGGCCGCCTGTTTGAGCAACTCCTCCACCTGGAGGCGGGGAACGTCATAGCCCAGGGATAGGGTGGCGGAAATGATGGTGCCGGAACTGCGCACCACCGTGACGGGGTTGGTGACCAGGTAAAGATTGGGAAAAGTGGTCAGCTCCCGGTCCTCGGTCTGTATCTCGGTGTGGAACAGCCCCCGTTCCGTTACCCGCCCCAGCAGCCCGCCGATGGTAATGAAGTCGCCCGGCCGGAAGGTGCTGATCATCCGCAGCATCAGGCCCGCCATGGCATTGGAGACAAAGGTGGCCGACGACAGGCCGATCACGCCGGTAAGCACGATGCCCAGCAGGCTCAGCACCTGACCCCGGGTACTGTCGGAAATCGGCAGCAACAGCAACACCGCCACCAGGCCTACCGCGGTAAGCACCAACAGCAATATCTGGCGGGGCAGGCGGGATTCCGCCCCGAGGTCCCCTCGACGGGCCAGCAGCGCCCAATGGGCGCCCCACAGCACCCCCGCTAGGAGGGCAACGGCGGTCAAGGCTGGAATATAACCCCGTATCGCGACGGACCAAGCGGCCAAGCTATCCATAATTCTCCGGCACAGGCGGCAAATTTACCGCCTTCCCAGTCTAATAAGAAATCGGGGCTTAAGCCCCGATTCCCCGAGCGTTTAATTGATTCTCACTGAAGCACCGGGCGGGCGTTCAGCGACTGCACCGGGCGGTTGTTGGGATGGCGCATGGCATGGGCAAACTGCTCCACCTGCTCCTTCGACACCGTCATGGGCTTCTTCATCACCAGCCACCACACCCCTTCGGAGCAAGGCGGAGTGGTCAGGGAGCCGTTGAAGCGGTAATAGTCGCGGTTCTTCGGCAAAAGAGCGGAAACGTCCAGCTTCTCCGCCAGTTCCCGCTTCTCGCCCACCTTCTCCGGCATCTCCCGCCACAATTTGGCCAGCAGGGGGTTGGCCGCCCCCTCCCGGAACATCACCGCCACGACCGCCAGGTTGCCCTGGTCGTCGGCGTGCACCCAATGGCCTTCGAAGGGATAGGATTTTCCCTCGATCAGATTCTCGCTCGGGGCATGGAAATGGAACTGCTTCAGTTCGAAGCGGTGGCCGTTGACCGTGATGGTGCTGCCGGGGGCGTAATTCACCTGGATGGTATGGCCGTTGTTGAGAATGGTGCCGGCTCCCGCCCGGTAGGTGAATTGAATCGGCTTGAGGTCCGCCTCGACAAACCCCTTCAGATCGACGGGCGACTGGTTCTTCCCGCTGGAACACAGCTTGAAGGCCGGGTCGAGCTCGCCCCAATGCTCGGGGCCTTCGGCTCCACCGTAACCCCAATGGGGGCCATCTGCGGCATAAGCTGTCGCGGCGTAAAAACACAGGGCAAGGGTCAGCAGGGTAGGCTTCATGGGTAAGCTCCTCGGCGGCAGGGGAAATGCCCTGCCCAATCGTCTCACTTAACCGGTTTCGGCGCAACGACAGGCGCCGGCTGAGCAAGGGGGGGCGCAGTCCCGGTCAGCTCGCGAAAGCGGGCTTTGTCGGCCTCGAAGCGCAGACGCACGGCCTCCCGCTCCTGCTTTTTCTGCTCGATCTGGGACTGGATGCCGGCCTTGGCGGTATCGCCCTTGGCCCGCTTCAGGTCGTCCTGGAGAGTCTGTATCTGCATGTCCAGGGGCTTCAGGTTGCGATCCCGGGTGAGGTCGATCTCCTTGTCGCTGGTATAGGTGTTGAGCAGGGCCTTGTCCCGGCGCTTCTGCTCCATTTCCTTCCGCTGGTCGGCCTTCTTCTGCGCCTCTTCGGCTTCCCTGGCCTGGCGCTGCTCGGGGGTAAGGGCGCCTTCGGTCTTCTTGAGCACCGTACCCTTCTTGCTCAGTTCTTCCCGACCCTGGTTGACGTACTGGGGCGGCACGGTGTCGCCGTAATGGACCTCGCCCTTTTCGTCCACCCATTTGTACATTTTCGCCAGGGCGGGTTGGCTGACGGCAAGGGCGGCGAGCAACAACAGGGTCTTTTTCATCGGGAGTCTCCGTTCTTCAGATGCCGTACTGGCGTTGGTATTCCAGGACCGCCGGGCGGTGCCGGGCCATCTCCGGGCTGTTGTCCAGGTAGCCCAGGAGGTCGTTGAGGTTGGCGATGCTGACCACCGGAATGCCGTTGGCCTGCTCCACTTCCTGCACCGCCGACAGGGCGCCGCTGCCCCGCTCCATGCGGTCGATGGCGATGGCGACGCCGCAGGGGGTGGCGCCGTTGCCCTGGATGATGGCCACCGATTCCCGCACCGAGGTCCCGGCGGAAATCACGTCGTCCACGATCAGCACCCGGCCCGCCAGGGGCGCGCCGACGATGACGCCACCCTCGCCGTGGTCCTTGGCTTCCTTGCGGTTGAAGGCGAAGGGCTTGTTGACCCCCGCCTCCGCCAGGGCGATGGCGACCCCGGCCGCCAGGGGAATGCCCTTGTAGGCCGGGCCGAAGAGCATATCGAACGGCAGCTCGGCGGAAAGGATGGCTTTGGCGTAAAATTGCGACAGTCGGCGCAGGGCGTCGCCATCGTTGAACAGGCCGGTGTTGAAGAAATAGGGCGAAAGGCGCCCCGATTTGAGTTTGAATTCGCCGAAGCGCAACGCGCCCCGGTCCAAGGCGAACTGTAGGAATTCCTGCCTGAAATCGGACATCGGGTTCTCGCACAAAACAAAAGGATAGCTTCATTGCGCATTATATCCGCAAATCTGAACGGCATTCGTTCAGCCAGCAGCAAGGGTTTTTTCGACTGGATGGCACAACAGGACGCGGACGTGGTCTGCGTCCAGGAGCTTAAAGCCCAGGCCGCCGACATGGCGCCGCCCATGCTCGCCCCGGACGGCTACCACGGCTTCTTCCACTACGCGGAGAAAAAGGGCTACAGCGGCGTCGGACTCTACAGCCGCAAGGCGCCCGACCGGGTGATCGAGGGCATCAACCACCCCGGCTTCGACGCCGAAGGCCGCTACGTGCGGGCCGACTTCGGCAATCTGTCCGTGGTCTCGGTCTACGTGCCCTCCGGCTCCAGCTCCCCCGAGCGCCAGGAGGCCAAGTTCCACTTCATGGACGAGTTCTATCCCCATCTGGTGGAACTGCGTAACAGCGGGCGGGAAATCGTCATCTGCGGCGACTGGAACATCGCCCACCAGGAAATCGACCTCAAGAACTGGAAGAGCAACCAGAAGAACTCCGGCTTCCTGCCCGAGGAGCGGGCCTGGATGACCAAAGTGCTGAACGAGGCGGGCTGGGTGGACGTCCACCGCCGCCTCTGCCCCGACGCCAGCGGCGAGGCCTACACCTGGTGGTCCAACCGGGGCCAGGCCTGGGCCAAGAACGTGGGCTGGCGCATCGACTACCAGCTCGCCACCCCCGGCGTCGCCGCCACCGCCAAAGAGGCGGCGGTGTGGAAGGACTCCCGCTTCAGCGACCACGCGCCCCTGACCATCGACTATGACTGGGCCTTCTGAACCATGGCCGCCGCCTCCTACCTCGAAGTCTTCCGCAACCGCCGCATCGGCGTGGTGATGCTGCTGGGTTTCTCCTCCGGCCTGCCCCTGGCCCTGTCGGGAGGAACCCTCCAGGCCTGGCTGGCGGTGGCGGGAGTGAACATCGAAACCATCGGCCTCTTCGCCCTGGTGGGCCTGCCCTACACGCTGAAATTCCTCTGGTCGCCCCTCATGGACCGCTTCGTCCCTCCCTTCCTGGGACGGCGCCGGGGCTGGATGCTGGCCACCCAAATGGCGCTGATGGGGGCCATCGCCGCCATGGGCTCCCTGTCGCCGGAAAACGCCCCCTTCGCCCTGGCGGCCCTGGCCCTCATCCTCTCCTTCAGTTCCGCCTCCCAGGACATCGTGATCGACGCCTACCGCACCGACGTGCTGCACGAGAAGGAACGGGGGGCGGGGGCGGCGGTATCGGTGCTGGGCTACCGCATCGCCATGCTGGTGTCGGGGGCCCTGGCCCTGATCCTGTCCGATCAGATCGGCTGGCACAGCACCTATTGGGTGATGGCGTCCCTGATGATGGTGGGCATGCTGGCCACCTGGATCGCCCCGGAGCCGGACGGCCACATCCGCCCCCCCAAGGACCTGGAGGAAGCGGTCTGGGGACCCCTCAAGGATTTCTTCTCCCGCCACGGCGCGGCCACCTTGCTGCTGCTGATCGTGCTCTACAAGCTGGGGGACGCCTTCGCCGGCACCCTGACCACCGCCTTTCTCATCCGCGGGGTGGGCTTCACCGCCACCGACGTGGGCACCATCAACAAGGGGCTGGGCATGCTCGCCACCATCGGCGGCGCCCTCTACGGCGGCGCCTTGATGGCCCGCCTGGGGCTTTACCGGGCCCTGATGCTGTTCGGCATCCTCCAGGGCGTCTCCAACCTGACGTTCATGGGCCTGGCCATGGCCGGGAAGAGCTACGGCATCATGGTGCTGGCGGTGGGGGTGGAAAACCTCTGCGGCGGCATGGGCACGGCGGCCTTCGTCGCCCTGCTGATGGCCCTGTGCAACCACCGCTACACCGCCACCCAGTACGCGCTGCTGTCGGCCCTGGCCGCGGTGGGCCGGGTATTCGTCGGCCCGCCTTCGGGCTACATCGTCGAGGCGGTGGGCTGGGTGGCCTTTTTCTTCCTCACCTTCCTGGTGGCCTTGCCGGGCCTGTGGCTGCTGTGGCGGCTGAAGGAGGACATCACCAAGCTGGAGCACGCCAAGGAAACCGCCAATGCCTGAGTTGAGCCTGATCTCCGCTTTCCTCGTCGGCCTCCTGGGCGGCACCCACTGCGTCGGCATGTGCGGCGGCATCGTCGGCGCCCTGTCCCTCCAACTGCCGGGCCAAGCCACACCGTGGCGCTTTCTCCTCGGCTACAACGGCGGGCGCGTCGTCAGCTATACCGCCGGCGGCATCCTGGCCGGGGCGGTGGGCTCCGGCGGCCTGCTGCTGAACGGCGTGCTGCCGGTGCAGCAAGTACTCTACGGCTTGGCGAGCCTGCTGCTGGTGGCCCTCGGCCTCTACCTGGCCGGCCTGTGGCAGGCGGTGGTGTACATCGAACGGGCCGGCGGCTGGCTGTGGAAACAGTTGCAGCCCTACACCAAGCACTTCCTGCCGGTACAAACGGTTCCCCAGTCCTTCGCCCTTGGCCTGCTGTGGGGCTGGCTGCCCTGCGGCCTGGTGTACAGCGTGCTGGTGCTGGCCCTGGCCAGCGGCAGCGCCCTGCAAGGAGGAACCCTGATGCTGGCCTTCGGCCTCGGCACCCTGCCCAACCTGCTGGCCATGGGACTCTTCGCCCGCCAGATCAAGGCCTTCATGCAAAAGCCCGCCGTCCGCATCACCGCCGGCCTGATGGTGGCCGGTTTCGGCGTGCTGGGGCTCGTCCGCCTGGCGAACTTCTGACTTTACCTACTCAGGCAGCAGCACCTGCTGGAACTCCAGCTTGTCCTTGCGCCCTTCCGCGCTGATGTTCAGCGTGAAGCGCAGCGTTTCCCTGGGCGCGATGCTGAATTCGCCGAGGTAGTAGATCGCTCCGCCCTCGCGGATTTCCCGCATGTCGATGTTGCGCAACTGTTCGCTCAGGTTCGCCGCATAGGCGCTGATCTTGGCCGGCACCGGCTCGCCGACGCCGAGTTTGTTGGGCCGCAGCACCGACACGGTGAGCAGCCCCCGGTACTTGCTGCGGGTGATGTTGTAGGCCCGGGCGATGTCCGGGGTCAGGGTATCGGTGGTAATGGCGTTGTAGTGGACGGTGAGGTTGCCGAAAGTCTGCGACCGCTCCGCCACTGCCGGCGCGGCCGCCATGAACAGCAGCGGCAGGATGAGTGTGAGCAGGTTTTTCATTTTCGCTCTCCTTCCCATTTTGTTGAGCAAAGCACTCAACAATTAGACGCGGGAGGACGGCGGGAGTTCAGACCAATCGGCCGAGACGGTATACCGCCAGGCTTCCCAGCAGGTTGGGCAGGAACTCCACCGGACGGCCGCCGGTCAGCACCGCCCGCTCCAGGACGCGGATGCTGCGGCTGTCGCAGAAGGCATCGAAATCCTTGACCGTGCAGAGGTGGATGTTGGGAGTGTTGAACCACTGGTAGGGCAAGTCCTCCGACACGGGCATGTGGCCCATCAGGATTTGCCAGCGGCGGTGCCAGTAGCTGAAGTTGGGGAAGGTGACGATGCCCTGTTTGCCCACCCGCAGGATTTCCTGCAATAGTCCCTCCACGTGCATCACGGTTTGCAGGGTCTGGGACAGGATGACGAAATCGAAGGAGTCGTCGCCGAAAATGGACAGGCCTTCCTCCAGGTTCATCTGGATGGCGTTTACGCCCTTTTGGGTGCAGGCCAGGATGTCGGCGTCGCTGATGTCCACCCCGTAACCGTCGGCGCCTCGGGCGTCGCGCAGATGGGCCAGGAGGGAGCCGTCGCCGCAGCCCAGGTCCAGCACACGGGCGCCGGGGGTGATCCAACCGGCGATGAGGGCGAAGTCGGCGCGGGGGCCGATGCTGGCGGGAAGCATGGTCTTGTTCATGCCGCCTCCCCGACGGAAATGTTTTCCATGTAGGCCCGCACCACGCCGTGGTAATAGTCGTCCACCATGAGGAAGGCATCGTGGCCGTGGCTGGAGGTGACCTCGGCGTAACTTACCTGGCGGCGGTTATCCAGCAGGGCCTGGACGATTTCCCGTGAGCGCTCCGGCGAGAAGCGCCAGTCGGTGGTGAAGGACACCACCAGGAAATCCGCCGTGGCCGGCTTCAGGGCTTCCGCCAGGCTGCACTTGTGGCGGTGGGTGGGGTCGAAATAGTCCAGGGCCTTGGTCATCAGCAGGTAGGTGTTGGCGTCGAAGCTCTCGGCGAACTTGTCCCCCTGGTAGCGCAGGTAGGATTCGATTTCAAATTCCACCCCGTAGCCGAAACCGAAGTCCTCGGTGCGCAGCATGCGGCCGAACTTGCTCCCCATCACGTCGTCGGAGAGGTAGGTGATGTGGCCCAGCATCCGCGCCAGGCGGAGGCCGCGGCGGGGCACCACGCCATGCTCGTAGAAATTGCCGCCGTGAAAATCCGGATCGGTGAGGATCGCCTGCCGGGCCACGTCGTTGAAGGCGATGTTCTGGGCCGTGAGGCCGGGGGCGGAAGCGATCACCAGGGCGTGGCGCACCCGCTCGGGAAAGGTGACGCTCCATTGCAGGGCCTGCATGCCCCCCAGGCTGCCGCCGACGATGGCGGCGAAGCGCTCGATGCCCAGGCGGTCGGCGAGAAGGGATTGGGTCAGCACCCAGTCCTCCACCGTCACCACCGGGAAGTCGGCGCCATAGGGCTTGCCGGTATGGGGGTTGGGGCTGGAGGGGCCGGTGGAGCCGTGGCAGCCGCCCAGGTTGTTGACGCCGATGACGAAGTATTTGTCCGTGTCGATGGGCTTGCCGGGGCCGATCATGTTGTCCCACCAGCCCGGCTTCTTGTCCTGCTCCGAGTAAAAACCCGCCACGTGATGGGTGCCCGACAGGGCGTGGCAAATGAGGATGGCGTTGGAGCGGTCGGCGTTGAGGCTGCCGTAGGTTTCGTACACCAGTTCGAAACCGGGCAGCACCGCGCCGCTGCGCAGGGTGAGGGGCTCCTCGAAGCGCGCGGTTTGCGGGGTGACGATGCCGACGGAGTTGGGATGGTGCATGGCGGCCATTATATCCCGAAGAAGCCGCTTATAAACCTACGGCGCGGTCGCTCGCTGCGGTTTCTAAACAGCTTCTCACCCCTCGTTCAGGCGGTCCACCAAGGCCAGTATCTTTTCCGGCTCCCAGGCCCTGAGCACCTTCTGCGCCAGGGCCTCGGCCGTCGGCAGGTTGGTCTTGAGAATCCGCTGCTTCACCGCCAGGAGGTGGGCCGGGTGCATGGAGAATTCCCGCAGGCCGAAGCCCAGCAGCAGGCGGGTGAGATTCGCGTCGCCCGCCATCTCGCCGCAGACCGCCACCGGCACGCCGAGCATGCGGCCGGTGTGGATGGTGGCCGCCACCAGTTGCAGCACGGCGGGATGGAGAGGATCGTAGAGCTGGGCCACGGCTTCGTCGGTCCGGTCGATGGCCAGGGTGTACTGGATCAGGTCGTTGGTGCCGATGGAAAGAAAATCCAGCTTCTTGGCCAAGGGTTTGACGGTCAGGGCCGCCGCCGGCACCTCGATCATGCCGCCCAGCTTGATGGCCTCGTCGTAGGGGATGCCCTCTTCCTTCAGGCTCTGCTTGGCCCGCGCCACCAGGGCGAGGGTCTGGTTGAGCTCGCTGACGGAGGTGAGCATCGGCACCAGAATCTGGATGGCACCGTACTGGGAGGCGCGCAGGATGGCCCGCAACTGGGTGAGAAACATTTGCGGCTCGGCCAAGCAGAGGCGGATGGCGCGCAGGCCGAGGGCGGGGTTGTCGCTGGTCTGGACCGCGAAACGGGGCTGCTTGTCGGCCCCCAGGTCGAGGGTGCGGATGGTGACCGGCATGCCCTTCATGGCCTTGGCCACCTTGCGGTAGGCCTCGAACTGCTCGTCCTCCGTGGGCAGGTCGTCCCGGTTCATGAACAGGAATTCGCTCCTGAACAGGCCGATGCCGCCGGCGCCGTGGGCCTTCACCTGGTCGATGTCCTCGGCCAGCTCGATGTTGGCCAGCAGTTCGATATGGGTGCCGTCCAGGGTGGTGGCCTTGGCGGTCTTGAGGCGCTTGAGTTTCTGCCGCTCCAGTTCCCACTGTTCCTGGCGCAGCTTGTATTCGTCGAGGATGGCCCGGTCGGGGTTGACGATCACCACGCCCTGGGTGCCATCGACGACGATCAGGTCGTGCTCGTTGATCAGTTGGCGGGCGTTGTGCAGCGCCACCACCGACGGGATATTGAGGCTGCGGGCGAGAATGGCGGTGTGGGAGGTGGCCCCGCCGACATCGGTGATGAAGGCGGCGAACTGGTTCTGCTTGAACAGGATCATGTCCGCCGGGCTCAGGTCGTGGGCCACCAGGATGGCGTTTTCCTTCGCCTTGCCACCGTCGAAGGGGGACTGACCGGGGTGGCCGAGGAGGGACTTCATCACCCGCTCCACCACCTGCACCACGTCGTGGCGGCGCTCCCGCAGGTAGGCGTCGTCGAAGCTCTCGAACTGGGCGATCAGCGCTTCCATCTGCTGCTTCAAGGCCCACTCGGCGTTGCAGCGCTGCTCCTCGATCATTTTCCTCGGCTCCACGGACAGGGTGGAATCGCCCAGGATCATCAGGTGCAGGTCGAGGAAAGCCGCCAGCTCGGCCGGGGCAGTGGACGGAATGCTGGCGCGCAAGCCTTCCATTTCGGCGCGGGTGGCGGCAATGGCCTGGTCGAAACGCTCCACCTCCTGAGGCACCAGGAAGCTGGGCAGGACGAAGTAAAGGACATCCAGGGTTTCGTGGGAAACCAGGTGGGCATGGCCGATGGCAATGCCCCCACCGACGCCGACACCATGAAGGGAGAAGCTCATCCCTTACTCCTCTTCCCCGAAACAGTCGGCAATCAACGCCCGCAAGGCCTGCATGGCGTCGCCCTCGTCAGCGCCCTCGGCTTCGATGCCGATGACGCTGCCCTTGCTCGCCGCCAGCATCATCACGCCCATGATGCTCTTGGCGTTGACCCGCTTGCCGTTGCGCGACAGCCAGATCTCGCTCTGGAAGCGGCCCGCGGTCTGGGTCAGCTTGGCCGAGGCGCGGGCGTGCAGGCCGAGCTTGTTGATGATCTCGATTTCCTCATGCAACACGGCAAACCTCGCTGGTGATGTGCAACACCCCTTCCACCCCCCCGGAAATGGCCTTCTGCACCATGATCGGCAAAGGTTCGCTGCGGTAGGTCAGGGCCCGGACCAGCATCGGCAGGTTGACCCCCGCCACGCCCTCCACCTTGCCCGGCTCCAGCAGGCGGCACACCACGTTGCTCGGCGTGGCGCCGTAAATGTCGCTCAGGATCAGCACCCCGTCGCCCTGGTTCAGGCGCTGCACCATTTCCCGCAAGGTCGCCAGCACCGTGCCGGGATCGTCCTTGGCGGTGACGTTGAGTTGCTCCAGTTGCGGCACCGGGCCGCCCAGCACGTGGGTAGCGCACTGGATAAGACTTTCCCCCAGGTTGCCGTGGGAGACGATTAATACCCCTATCATGTTAGAAACCTCTGGTTTGGGTTACCCCCGCGATGGGCGAAATTATACCCCGCTAGGGCAGTTCATGGATTTTCAGCCCCGGCTCGAGGAATTTGAGCCGTTTTTTCAGGGCTGTGGTGATGTACACCTCCCCCTTGTCGTCGATCAGCATGGCTTCCTCCACCCCCATCTTCTTCACCGCCTCGCGCCACCCCGCCACCCCGGCGATGAACGCCGGCTTGGAGGCCACGTCCGACAGCACCCCCGCTCCCTTGCCCGGGGGAATCAGCACCGTCACCGCCTCCACTCCCTGAGCGGGGTAGCCGGTGCGGGGGTCGATGATGTGGCAATAGCGCTTGCCGTCCTGCATGAAGTAACGCTGGTAGTCGCCGGAGGTGCCGATGGCCTCGCCGTCCCGCAATTCCAGGGTGGCGAGGGGAGAAGGCTTGCGCGGGTGCTGGATGGCCACCTGCCAGGGGCGGTCGCCGCGGCGGCCGATGGCGATGATGTTGCCGCCGATGTTTACCAGGGCGCTCTTCACCCCCTGGCTGCGCAGGTAGTCCGCCGCCACGTCGAGAGCATAACCCTTGCCGTACCCCCCCAGGTCCAGCTTCACCGCCGGATTCTTGCTGTAGAAGCGGATACCGTCGATGACGATATCGGTCATCTTGGGGTCTTCCTTCACCAGGGCGGCGATCTTGTCCGGGTCGGGCCGCACCGGTTTGAATTCGTCGCTCTGGAAACCCCACAACTGGATCAGCCGGCCGATGGCGGGGTTGAACGCGCCGCCGGATTGCGCGGAAAGCCGAGCCGCGTCTTCGATGATGGGGATCATGCCGGGGGCGATGGCCGCCTTGGCCGGGCTGTTGGCGAAAACTTCGTTCATCCGGGCCAGGGTACCGGGCTCCCAGGCGTGAAGGGTGTGGTGAAGCTGGTCGAAGTCCGCCAGCACCTGGGCTTCGAGCTGCTTGGCCCGCGTTTCCTTCTCCCCGTACAGGGTCACCTCGACGATGGTGCCGAAGACGTAGCTCTGCTGCTGATAGACCGGCTCCCGCCCGCAGCCGGCCAGGGACAGGAGCAGCCCCAGGATGAGCAGTCCCTTCAGGCGCACCGGCGCTCCAGGGCATCCATGAACAGGGCAGCCGGCTTGCAGTCGGTCTGGGCGGCGATTTCCACCATCCCCGTGGGGCTGGTGACGTTGACTTCGGTCAGCCAGTCGCCGATCACGTCGAGGCCGACGAAGAACAACCCCCGCTCCCGCAGCACGGGGCCGAGGGCGGCGGCGATTTCCCGATCCCGAGGCGACAGGGGCTGGGCCACCCCCTTGCCGCCGGCGGCGAGATTGCCGCGGGTTTCACCTTCCTTGGGAATCCGCGCCAAGGCGTAAGGCACCGGGTCGCCGTCGATCAACAGGATGCGCTTGTCCCCCTGGGCGATTTCCGGGATGAATCGCTGGGCCATGACGGTGCGCGTCTCCAAATGGGTGAGGGTCTCGACGATGACGTTGCGGTTGGGGTCGCCCTGGCGCAGCCTGAAGACCCCGCTGCCCCCCATGGCGTCGAGGGGCTTGAGGATGATGTCGCGGTGCTCGGCGAGAAAGGCCTGAATCAGTTCGGCCTTGCGCGTCACCAGGGTCGGGGGGGTGAAGCGGGGAAATTTGGCCGTCGCCAGCTTCTCGTTGAAATCCCGCAGGGCAGAGGGCCGATTGACGACCCTCGCCCCTTGCCCCTCCGCCAACTCCAGCAGCAGGGTGCTATACAGGTATTCGCTGTCGAAGGGCGGGTCCTTGCGCATCAGCACCGCGTCGAAGGCCTCCAGGCCGTTTTCTGCCCCCGCCCCGGCCTCGTACCACGGATCGTTTCCGCCGGTCAGGCGAAGGGGGCGGACATGGCCCGTCACCCGGCCATCCTTCAGCACCACGTCCTCCTGCATCACGGCGAACAGCTCGTGCCCCCGCCCCTGGGCCTCGGCCATGATGGCGACGCTGGTGTCCTTGTAGGCCTTGAGGCTGTCGAGGGGGTCGAGGACCAGGGCCAGCTTCATGCGTCTATGCACCCCACGGCCCATTGCATGAATTGCCCATAGAGCGGCACGGCCAATTCGGCGGAGGCAAACACTAGCGCCACGTTGATATCGTCATAGACATGCACCAAGAAATTGCGCATGGCGCAAGCCCGGCTCAGTTCCGTCGCCAACTCGGGGGGCATTTGCCCCTCCTTGGCCAACTGCTCGAAAATCGCCCGGTAACTGTCGGGGGGTGGAGACCCACGGGATTTCAAAACCTGAAGCGCAATATCCGCCGCCGCTTCGCACAGTAATTGCAGCAACCGCTCGATGGCATAATGCTCCCGCTCTTTTGCCGCCCCCTCCAGGCTATTGTATTGCTCAAGGTCGTGAAGAAATATTTGCAGCCGGGCGAGCTTGCGTTCCATGACCGCCCTATTCATGCGGATATCTCCCGTAAATAGCGATGCAATTCCTCCCGCAGGGGCGCGCTGTCGGCGTAGAGAAAAAACGCCTTGTCATATTCCCGGTCAAACAGGCCAGGCCGATCCTCGTACAGGCAATGCCCTTTGCAAAGGATTTCATAGCGCATCAAATTCGAAGTCCGCTCGGAAATAAGCTGCAAATCCACTGGCCGGGGAGCAAACAAGGGTTCCAGTTCCTCCTGCCAAACCAGGAGGTCGGTGGCCTTGGGAAAGCCCGAGGGGAGAACGGCGATATCCGCATCGCGGCCTCTTCCCTTTGCCGAGGAACCGAACAGCACCACTAGGCGCCAGCCATGCCTCTTAGCCAGGCTGGCGATTTTTCGATAAAGGTCTTCAGGATACGTCATTGCTTCCCTTCCCTGGGGTGGCCCCAATACACGCATCGCGCCAGTCACCACTGGCATCCCTAGAATACCGCATAACGCCGGGATGACAGGCCGACCAAGGAATCACGCCGTCTGCTCCAACTCCAGGCTCGCCGCCAGCAGGGCCAGCCGCGCCACCACCCCGTAGGCGTAGAAGCGGTTGGGGGGCGCCTCCAGGGAAACATTGCAGTCCGGCAGGGAGCAGGAGGTCTCGAAGGCCAGGGGCACGAAGCTCATGCCCGGCGCGTTGAGGTTCTCATCCTGGCCGCGGCTGGTGTGGACGCGGTAGAAGCCGCCGACGACGAAATGGTCGATCATGTACACCACCGGTTCGGCCACCGCGCCGTTGATGTCCTCGAAGGTATAGACCCCTTCCTGGATGATCACCTCGCTGACCGGCTGGCCCTCCTTGATCACCGCCATCTTGTTGCGCTGCTTGCGGTTGAGGTCCCGCACCTCGGAACCGTCCCGCACCGTCATGATGCCCATGCCGTAGGTGCCGGCGTCAGCCTTGACGATGACGAAAGGCTGCTGCCGGATGCCGTATTCCCGGTATTTTTCGCCGATGCGGTGCAATAGGCCGTCCACCTGCTCGGCCAGGCATTCCTCTCCCTGGCGCTCCTGGAAGTCGATCTTGCCGCAGGCGGCGAAGAGGGGGTCAATGAGCCAGGGGTCGAACTGCATCAGCTCGGCGAATTCCTTCGCCACCCGGCTGTAGGCGGAAAAATGCACCGACTTGCGGCGGGAAGCCCAGCCCGCGTGCAGGGGCGGAATGACCGGCTGCTCCAGGCCTTGCAAAATCGCCGGCACGCCGCCGGAAAGATCGTTGTTGAGCAGGATGGCGCAGGGTTCGTAATCGGCGAGGCAAAGGTGGTTGCCCCGCCGCACTACCGGTTCCAGCACCAGATGGTCGCCGGTGGGCAGGTCGATGCGGGTGGGCTCGGCGATTTCCGGCAACAGGGAGCCGATGCGCACCTCCAAACCCGCCTGGCGCAGGATGTATTGCAAAGCCACGACGTTCTGCAAATAGTAGGTATTGCGGGTGTGGTTCTCGGGGATGAGGAGGAAACGCCGGGCATCCGGGCACACCTTCTCCACCGCCGTCATCGCCGCCTGGACGCCGAGGGGCAGGAAATCCGGGTTGAGATTGTTGAAGCCACCGGGGAACAGGTTGGTATCCACCGGCGCCAGCTTGAAGCCGCTGTTGCGCAAGTCCACCGAGCCGTAGAAGGGGGCGGAATGTTCCCGCCAGCGAGCGCGAAACCAGTGCTCGGCCTCGGGCATGGCCTCCAGGATGTGGCGCTCCAACTCGAGGAGGGGCCCCGAAAGGGCCGTGGTCAAATGAGGAACCATGGGAGCGGATAGGGGAGTAAAGAAGTAAGAATTGTAGCCCAGGAACGGCAACCCGTCAGGTTTACAGCAGGCCGCCTGCTAGAATAAATAATTCTGCTAAACCCCTTGAGGACACCCCATGAAAAACAGCGTAGTGGTCATCGGCCTGGGCCAGTTGGGCCGCGTGTTTGCCGGCGGTTTTTTGCGTGGCGGCCATCCCGTGGTTCCCGTCAACCGCGGCGACAACCTGGCCGAAACGGCCACCCTCCACCGGGCGCCGGAGGCGGTGGTGGCCGCCGTGGCGGAAGGCGACCTGCACGCCTTGCTGGAAGTGCTGCCGGAAACCTGGTGGCCGCGCCTGGTGTTGCTGCAGAACGAACTGCTGCCCCGTGATTGGAAATCCTTTACGGCGGAAACGCCGACGGTGATTTCGGTGTGGTTCGAGAAAAAGAAGGGCATCGACGCCAAGCCCATTCTGCCCTCCCCCGTTTTCGGCCCCGCCGCGGGGGTGGTATGCCACGCCCTACAGGCGGTGGAGCTGCCGTGCCGACCGCTGCAATCCGAAGCAGAGTTGGTGTTCGAACTGGTGCGCAAGAACCTCTACATCCTGACCAGCAACATCGCCGGCCTCAAAACCGGCGGCAGCGTGGGCCTGCTATGGAAAAACCACCGCACCCTGGCCGAGGCGGTGGCGGACGAAGTGCTGGATATCCAGGCTTGGCTGACGGGCGAAAAACTGGACCGCAAGCGGCTGTTGGCGGGAATGCTGGAAGCCTTCGAGGCCGATCCCGAGCACCTGTGCACCGGCCGTAGCGCCCCGGCACGCTTGGCCCGCGCCCTGGGCTTCGCCGACCAGGCAGGGCTGAAGGCGCCGACCCTGAGGACGATCCAGCAGCAGCAAAACTAAGAACCTCCCCCTCTCGCCGCCGTCAAAGGAATATGCCGCCCCAGGGCGGATTTCCTTTCCGGAGGTGAACCATGAACCGCTTCGAGCGATTGGTTTTCGATCAGGACGGCTTTCTCGCCAACCCGGCAACGTGGGATGAATCGGTGGCGGAACGCCTTGCCGAGGAAGACGGGCTGGGTGCCTTGCATGCCGAACAACGGGCCATGCTGCGCGCCCTGCGCGACCATTATTTCAAGACCGGCGGCGTGCCCGCCCTGTCCCATCTGTGCCTGGCGCAGCATTTCGACCGCCATTGCATGACCGACCTGTTTCCCAGCACGCGGGAAGCCTGGCGGCTGGCGGGACTGCCCAATCCGGGCGAGGAGGCGAAAGCCTATATGTGAGCGGCAATAAAAAAGGGCGGCTTGCGCCGCCCCGAGTTCCGCATAACGGAGGAGAGAATCTTGGGTGCTTATTCGACCCGCTCGCCGTGGAGGGAGATATCCAGGCCTTCGCGTTCTTCTTCTTCGCTGACGCGCAGACCGATCACCAGGTCAACCACCTTGAGGATGATGAAGGTCATCACGCCACAGAAGACGATGGTGATCACCGTGCCTTCCAACTGGGTGATGAACTGGCCGAAACTGCCTTCCGTGCCGCCGATTTCCTTCACGGCGAAGAAGCCGGTGAGCAGGGCGCCTACGACGCCACCGATACCGTGCACGCCGAAGGCGTCCAGGGAATCGTCGTAGCCCAGCATCTTCTTGAGGGAGGTCGCGCCCCAGAAGCACACCACACCCGCGACCAAGCCGATGATCAGGGCTCCCACCGGAGCCACGAAGCCGGATGCGGGGGTGATGGCCACCAAGCCGGCAACGGCGCCGGAGGCGATGCCCAGGACCGAGGGCTTGCCCTTGGACAGCCATTCGGCAAACATCCAGGACAGGGCCGCGGCCGCCGTGGCGATCTGAGTGACCGCCATGGCCATGCCGGCACGGCCGTCGGCGGCGACGGCGGACCCGGCGTTGAAGCCGAACCAGCCCACCCACAGCATGGCCGCGCCCATGATGGTCAGGGTCAGGTTATGGGGAGCCATGGGCTCCTTGCCGTAGCCGACACGCTTGCCCAGCACCAGGGCGGCCACCAGACCGGCTACACCGGCGTTGATGTGCACCACGGTACCGCCAGCGAAGTCGAGCACGCCCATATCCCAGAAGAAGCCGCCGTCACCGCTCCACACCATGTGGGCGATGGGGGCGTAGACCAGCAGGGACCACAGGGCGGTGAAAACCAGCATGGCCGAGAACTTCATCCGGTCGGCAAAGGCGCCGGTGATCAACGCCGGGGTGATGATGGCGAAGGTCATCTGGAAGGTCATGAACACGGTTTCAGGCACCGACACGGTGAGGCTGTCCATTTTCACTCCCGCCAGGAAGGCCTTGGAGAGCCCGCCCACGAAGGAGTTGAAGTTGGTCACGCCTTTCGCCATGCCGGTGGTGTCGAAGGCCATGCTGTAGCCCGCCACCATCCACAGCACCGAAATCATGGCGGTAATGGCGAAACTCTGCATCATGACCGCCAGCACGCCCTTCTTGCGCACCATGCCGCCGTAGAACAGGGCCAGGCCGGGAATGGTCAT